>PQAL01000019.1 GCA_003105035.1 Anaerolineales bacterium
CAGAAAGAATGTTACACCAACTTCTTAATTCTCTTTGTAAAAATATGGATATAAGGTAACATTATATTTAGTTCAAATCTTGAGCATATTTGGAGGAGAACATGCATCCTAGAAATAAACAACCTGGAAATAAATTTATGCTCCTGTATATTATTTCAATCACCGTCATAATATCTAGTTTAATTTTCCCTTTTACAACTAAAAATGCTTATGCTATGGATGTTCCACAATTAATATATCCCGATTACGATGCGATCACTACTACTCTATCAGACCCACCCTTAGGTGTTCCATCGTTTTCATGGGAGACAGTTGCCAGTGCAACGAAATATCGCTTGCAAGTAGATAGTGAAACTGGATTTAATACTCCGATTACCATCAATATCACAACTCCGAATACATCCTTTACACCTTCTTCCGGAAGCCATTTGTTGGCGGATGGTGATTGGTACTGGCGTGTACGGGTTGAAGAACCTGCACCAGTCGGCGAATGGAGTGAGATAAGGAGATTTGTAAAAACCTGGGCAGAAGTTGATAATAAACCTGAATTGATCAGCCCGAATGATGGAGCTACGATCACTTTTTTTGATGCACCTGTTTTTAGTTGGGGGCGAGTGACCGGTGCAGCAAAATATCGTTTTCAAATAGCATCATCCTATAATGGCTTCGGTACTCCAGTCTACACGAAAGATACCCTGTCCACTAATCACCAACCGGCCAATAGGCTTGAGAATGGAACTTACTACTGGCGTGTCGTTCCAATGGACAATGCAGATCATCTTGGTACCACGAGTGGAATTAATACATTCATCTTGGCGTATGGCTACGGAAGTATGATCCCAACATTGCTTGAGCCAGCTAATTGGTCTTACCCAACATTTACTCCCACCTTTAAGTGGACAGCCATAGAAGGAGCTGAACACTATCGGCTCGAGTATACCTCTGATGAAACCTGCGATTTCAACATAGGCACCATCATAAACACCAGACAAACATCATATACTCCAACCGACACATTCCCGAATGACAAAAGGTATTGCTGGCATGTACGTGTTGAATCAGGAGATGCTGTAGGCCAGTGGAGTGAAACCTGGTATGTTCAAAAACAATGGTATTTACAACCCCAATTATTGACTCCTACGAATCTGTACCAGACTGGACTATATCCGTTGTATAGCTGGACTCCGGTTCCTGGGGCTGCGCAATATAGAATTGATATAGACGACGAACCAAGCTTTACTACTCCATTAATCGAGAGTTTTCTTACAGCCAATACAACATATACACCGCAAAAAAAATATATTGGCTCTGAATATTATTACTGGCGAGTTACCCCGATTGATGGTGGGGGCGAGTTAGGCATGACCAGCAGCGTTTTCGAGTTTCAAAGCTCTACCACATCTCTTGCACCGATCCAGGTATATCCTCTTTATTACTATATACCTAATGATCCAGTGTATTATGACGATTATAATTTGAACCCTGTTGAAGATAGGACCGTTGCTTATCCTATATTTATCTGGCATCGTGTCATGAATCCAACCCCGGTTGGAGGAGTTTCTATAAATGCCTATCGCATTCAGGTTGCAAAGACTCCCTACTTCAGTTCTCTAGAGTGGGAATGTGATACTGAAAATACAAGTGCAACCCCTATCTCTAGCGATGATTTTCCTACGGTTATTGATCAAGATTATTATTGGAGGGTATGTCCTCTTGACAGCATGGGTGGAAACTGCCTGACAAATCCTGGCACTGGATTGATCTGGTGGAGTCAAATATGGAGAAGTCGATTTAATAATAACCTTTCACTTGACCCAACAAGCGGTGAAGCACCTGAATTATTGAGACCAGCACACGGCCAGGATTCTGTGGAAGCTACACCCTTGTTAGAGTGGTGGCCACTTGCCGGGGCTAGCCAATACCAAGTGGAGATCAGCAGAACCCCTGATTTTTCTACCTTTGAAATATCTGAAATTGTAAGTATCCCTGCCTATTCACCGACCTATAGCCTGGTCCAGCGCAGCCTCAACCGTACAGATTACGGGACCTTTTATTGGCGAGCGCGTGGTTTTGTTGATGCTGATTGGAGCAACTGGAGTGAGGTCCGAAGATTCCAGATCGCGTCTCAATCCGAGTGGCGATTCGATCGTTCGATAGCTGATCCACCGAACCAATTATTGATCGGGGATGACCCAGTTTCTGATGCGTCTGGAGCTTATGATTTATCAACACTCTATGCTTCGCAATCAAGTACTGACTGGTTCTTTGGATTTAATGCACAAACTACACCTGCAAATTTAACCTATATTATCTATCTCGACCTAAATTCGATAGACGGATCTGGTGGTACTTATCCACCAGAAAGAGATTATAGCATGAGCACAATTGATGCTCATCGACCTGAGTATGTGATATATGTTGATAATACAGCAAGTGGCATGGATGAGGAAAATACCTGGGTTTATGCTTGGAATGGTACGAATTGGAATTTCGGTCAGCGTTTTATCGATATTGGAGCCGAAATTAATTCTGCTGAAGGATACGTCGAGCTGCGGATTCCAAATGGCGCCATTGGTATGAGTCAGGTAACCAGCCGGGCTTCGGTAATGTTGGTAAGTATGGATACGAGTTCAAAGGTGGCTGTTGATTCTGTTCCATCAGATCCACAGATACCTGGAACTGGAGAGCTAAGCAGATTTAGCGCTGTATCAGAACGCATGAACATGATCTATCCGCTTAATATTAATGCTGGTGATCCAAATGCAGATACTTCGATATTAGCATCGCTCCAACCTTTCTATTGGGATTGGCCTACTGGAAGCAATCCATCAAGCCCTTGGGCTGGAAGTAAACTGGAGGTTCATTTGGATCCCGGTTACACCAATTTAGTGGCTGAATTTACGATGACTTCAACTGCACCGTGGTTCGGTGAAAACAATAGCACCATGCTCGATGATCTTGTTGGAGATAATATCTATTATTGGAGGGTACAGCCAAGATATTGGATGCTAGGGGAGACCGCAACATTTGGAGCTTGGGTGAGCGGTTGGAGTTTTCGAAGGTTAGGTTTTACACCTTTGAATCTGCAAACTTCGGTGACGTTTGCTACACCTACCTTTAGCTGGGACATGGCGGAAGGGGCAAGCACCTATCGTCTACAGGTTTCAACAGATCCCAACTTTGGATCAACTGTAATCAACCAGGTTACACCACTTACATCTTTCACTCCGACCAATACTCTTCCACCTGCACTATATTACTGGCGTGTTCATATTATACGTTATGGTAGTGTTATTAACGATTGGTCGGAAGTTCAACAATTTTCGCTTAGCTTACCTGTTCCGACAAAACTAACCCCCGACCAATCAGTCGAACATTATGCGCCAACCTTCTGTTGGGAGCCATTGGTAGGATATGATAGTCAAGAAAATCCAGTATTGACTGCCTGGAAATATCGGCTTGAGGTAAGCCTTGATCCAAATTTCAGCCAGATTTATGATTCGGTTGAGACATTCAATAATTGCTGGACGCCGACAAAAGGATATAAAGATGGAAGTTACTATTGGCATCTTGCCATAATCGATGGAAATGGAAGGAGAGGCCCGTATAATGTCCCTTACGCGACATTTACAAAACAATATCCAATTACCACCCTTTTAAGCCCAATCAGTGAGCCTGTTGATCAGACGCCCACTTTTATCTGGAGTGCTGTGGATGGAGCTGCAACATATGTCTTCGAAGTCTCAAAATTTTCAACTTTTGCTCCAACTTACGATTCAATAGTAACCATTAATACTCAATTTACACCTACGAAAATTTATCAAATGGATGTTATATATTATTGGCGCGTAGCTATTAAGGACCGGGATGGGAATCAAGGTCCGTTTACAGATTCAACGATCATCGTGGGTGATAAGTACCCGATCTTTTTGCCCTATATTCGGAGGTGAAATTCCTTTTTTGCATAATTGTCAAAACTTAAAAAAATATTTCTATAAAAGCATGATGATAATGCCTTATACCAGCGGAAAAATCCGCTGGTTTTTTATTCTTGCCACTCCTTTTCTATTTCTGATATCTGCGAGAGTGACAAATATTTGACTAGGCTTACTCCAGGATTCTGAAACATAATTCTTGCTGGTCGATATTAGCCTGATCGATTTCAGCGCACCCAAAAATGGATCGAAAACCCGGTTGATAGGTATTACTTGAAATTTTGGATGGTTCAATTTAACCGCATTATTTCTTTCTCTTGCCCTAGAACCCTTGTTCTATCTATCATATTAAGGTATGATTCTTACTCCTCAAGGTGACCTCCTATGGACTTCTCCCTCCACGCCCCCTACCAACCCACCGGCGACCAGCCGGAAGCTATCCGTCAACTCATCGACGGGATTAATAAAGGTTATAAGCACCAGGTGCTGCTGGGTGCCACCGGCACAGGCAAGACCTACTCCATGGCACAGGTCATCACCCAGGTGCAGCGACCGGCCCTGGTGATGGCTCACAATAAGACCCTGGCTGCCCAGTTATATGCTGAGTTCAAGGAATTCTTCCCCGACAATGCCGTGGAGTACTTCGTCAGCTACTATGATTATTACCAGCCTGAAGCGTACGTCCCCCGGCATGACCTTTACATCGAGAAGGAGACCGAGCGTAACGAGGAGATTGAGCGCCTGCGCCTGGCTGCCACAACCTCCCTCATGTCGCGCAAGGACGTGATCATCGTCGCGTCTGTCTCCTGCATCTACGGACTGGGCAACCCGGCTGAGTATGGGCGTGTAGTTATCAACATTGATAAGGCCAAGATCTACCGCCGCAATGCCCTCCTGCGTGACCTCATCGAAAGCCAATACGAGCGCAATGACATGGAGCTCAAGCCCGCCACCTTCCGCGTGCGTGGCGATACCCTGGAAGTGATCCCAGCCTACCAGGATCGTTTCGGCTACCGGGTCACCTACTTCGGGGATGAAGTCGAGCGGATCGTCGAGTTCGATGCCGTCACCGGTGAGCTACGCCAGGATCTGGAAAACGTCGCCATCTACCCCGCCAAGCATTACATTGCCGCTGAAGATAAGCTTAAGCAAGCCATTTCCGACATCGAAGAAGAGCTTCAGGAACGAGTGAAGTACTACCGGGAGCACGATAAGATTCTCGAGGCTCAGCGTATCGAACAGCGCACGATATACGACCTGGAGATGCTGCGCGAGATCGGTTCATGCGCCGGCATTGAGAACTACTCGCGCCACCTCGACCAGCGTGCCACAGGTACTCCCCCCTGGACGCTCATCGATTACCTGCCCCACGACTACCTGCTGATCATTGATGAATCGCACATGACTGTCCCGCAGATACGCGGCATGTATAACGGTGACCGTTCCCGCAAGGAGACCCTTGTAGAGTATGGTTTTCGCCTGCCCTCCGCCCTCGATAACCGCCCACTCAAGTTCAAAGAATTCGAGCAGCATATGGGCACGACAATCTATACCTCCGCCACCCCCGGCCCGTATGAGATGGAGCATGCTGAACAGGTCGTTGAGCAGATCATCCGCCCCACAGGTCTGGTGGATCCCGAAGTAGAGGTCCGCCCGATTGAAGGCCAGGTGGATAACCTGATTGTCGAGATCCGCAAGCGCGTGGAAGTGGGCCAGCGTACCCTGGTCACCACCCTCACCAAGCGCATGGCAGAAAAACTGGCCGATTACCTGATGGAGCTGGGTATCAAGGTGCACTACCTGCACTCAGAGGTAGAGACCCTTGAGCGCATCGGCATCCTGCGTGACCTGCGCCTGGGTGTATTCGATGTGGTGGTGGGGATTAACCTGTTGCGTGAAGGCCTCGACCTTCCGGAAGTTTCGCTGGTGGCAATTTTGGACGCCGACAAAGAAGGCTTCCTCCGTTCGGATACTGCCTTGATCCAGACAATCGGCCGGGCTGCCCGCCACGTGGATGGCAAGGTCATCATGTATGCCGATAAAATGACCAATTCGATGCAGACCGCCATCGAAGAAACGAATCGCCGGCGAGCGAAACAGGTTGCCTACAACAAGGAGCACGGCATCGAGCCGGTAAGTATTGTAAAGGCAGTACGTGATCTGACGGATCAGCTGGGTGGTAAAGCGCAGGCCACAGCGCGCGGCGAGCGTCCTATCGAGCCTGCCAGGATGCCCAGAGGCGAGCTCAAGCGTCTGATCGAAGCATTAGAGGTGCAGATGAAGCAGGCTGCCAAGGAATTGGAGTTCGAAAAAGCCGCCATGTTACGCGACGAGATCTACGAGCTACGCGGTGTGCTGGCCGAGGAAACCAAGGCTCCGCCATGGGAGAAGGTCCGCTACCTGGCTGGCGAGAAAGACTAAATTGCTGTTTACCTGTCTGACTTATCCTTAAATCGGTAGCGCTTTTTAGCCTACGAGAATGCCTGGTTCATAGTAATTACCCACCGCCTCTGACGTAACTTGCTTTCTCTTCCCGTTTCTTCATATTTCCTTCACAATTTTGGATTAAACTATTGATTATCAAAGTTCTTTGGTAGGTAAATGTATTTCTTAGGTTGTGAGAATGGCATTTTTCGTCGAACCGGCCATGATTGTGATGAATTTGGTCTGCCTCGGAATTACCATTGTTAAAAGGAGAAGATAATGAAAAAGTTCTTGCTTATTGGTTTGATCGTCGGTCTCGCGCTGGTCTTGGTGGGTGGCGTAGGTGTGGTTTATGCCCGCGTCCAGCAAGCCAACAATCCTGCAACTGTGACAGTTACTACAGGGCAGCAACGTAATCAGCAAGTCCCATTCGGTATCATGCGGAACGGGCGACAGGTCGATCCAGGCATCTTTGTTGGCCCTGGTGGCATGATGGGTGAATTTAACTACCGTACCGGCCCAAACGGAAAATCACAGGGAAATGGATATGGTTATGGTCCCGGTGGTATGATGGGCGGCTACGGGCGGGGCGGGATGATGGACGGCTACGGGCGTGGTGGCATGATGGGTGGCCTGCGCGGAGAAGGTGTCATGCATGATTACATGATCTCAGCCTTCGCCAGTGCGGTAGGGTTGACAGTGGACGAAGTCAACACGCGCCTCACCAATGGTGAAACCCCCAGGGAAATTGCCCTTGCCCAGGGAAAGACTGCTGCTGACCTGCCTGCCCTGTGGCAGCAGGTACGCCAGGATGCTCTCAAAGCTACAGTAGCAGCGGGGGTCATCACCCAGGCGCAGGCTGATGTGATGCTCGAACACATGAACAATTTTTCTGGAAATGACTTCGGCCCGGGTAATGGTTTCGGTGATTGCCCGATGTGGGATGATGACGAAGCCCAGCCTTAATCATAAAATTTCTTTAGAAGGATGAAGAGACGCGGCTTTTGGCCGCGTCTCTCTTTTTTTACCCCCCAAGTCCACCCAGCTGCCGGTCAATCAGCCAGGCATCCTTCTTGGTCAGCAGATGGATGTCTGATTTGATCGACATCTGCAACTGGTCCACCCATTCAATCGAGGTGTGGAACAGTTCCTGGAGCATGTCTGGGCGATCGTCTGCCGCGATCCGGTTGATGGATAGCTTACCGCAGTCAGTGCATTGGTGCACAAGCAACAGCTCACCATCCAGCACCCTGGCGTACTTGTTGTGGCTCCATTTGATGCTCAGACCAACGGGGTACATGACCGCTTTACATGCCGACAGGCGATCACCTGCCTCCATCCAGTCCATGTGCCGTGAGCACAGGCAGTTAGGGCAGTGGTTGCGGTTTTGTACGCCCGATATTTCTTCGAGTGTAGGAACATATGCCTGGCAAACGCGGCATTTGAAGCCGAAAAAGCTGTGACCCGCATGGCTGGTACGCCATTCCCAATGCGAGTGTTTATTCTCTCTGGGCATAAAGTACTTCCTTCTTTAACACCATCAGGCTCTGGTATCGGCGCGGGTGGATTTCCCCTGCCGTTACCGCCATACGTATGGCGCAGCCTGGTTCTTCGTCATGCTGGCAATCCAGTCCGAACTTGCACTTTCCCACCAGCGATCGCATCTCTGGGAAAAGGAGTGCCAGGTCATAGCCCTGCGTCTCCCATAAACCAAACTCCCGCGTCCCGGGGGTGTCCACGATCGCGCCGCTCCCTTCCAGGGGGAACATTTCCAGGTTGGTGGTGGTGTGGCGGCCTTTCCCGGTTGCCTGGTTCACTTCCTTCACGCGCAGGCCCAATCCGGGCTGCAGGGCATTCAACAGGGCGGTCTTACCCACACCAGATTTACCCACCAGCACCGTTTTATGTCCATTGAGCGCCTTCTGCAGATCATCGATGCCCTCGCCGCTAAAGGTGCTGGTCAAGACCACCGAATATCCGATCTTACGGTACTCATCGAGTGCCTCCTGGAATGCCACGTCCTGCCCTGTTACAAGGTCCATCTTGGTGATACACACGAACGCAGGGACGTTGGCTTCTTCAGCGGCGGTCAGGTAGCGGTCTAGCAAGTTCCATTTCGGATCGGGTTGGGCTGCAGCAATGACTGGCATCACCTGGTCCACGTTGGTCACGATGATGTGCTCGAAGGGGTGTGCCCCATGGTGAAGTGGTTTGGGCACCGCACTCCGGCGAGTCAGCTTATTACGCCTGGGCAGCAGCTCTACGATCAAGCCTTTACCGCCTTCAGCCATGATGTAGCGCACCTCGTCACCCACCGCCAACGGGTCCATATGGTCCAGCTCGATCACTTTTTGCACCCGATGGTGCAGGCTGGCTGGGTCGGCGGTTGGATAGACCAGCTGTTTGCGGATCCGGTTTGATAATTCACAGGTCACAGCTGACCCATTTGCATGGACCACGTAGTTACCAATTATTTTTTTGTAGACCACGCCGGTAAAAGCGGGTCTGCCATCATACATATTTGTTACATCAGAATGCATTGTCTTCAATCCTAACAAAATAAAACCAGCCACTTTGTTTCCCGTGGCTGGTGGAATATTCTATCAAGCTCAGCCAAGAGGGAATTCACACAGATTTTAGTCTTGCTGGAATTCACCCTTTGGCGATTAAAACAAAAACCACGGGGCATGAGCGCTCCCGTGGCAGGCAAGTCAGTCAAGCTACAACAAGTCTTACCCTGTCACCTGGATGCGCGTCCATGCATTGTCTAAGACATTTACCGATTTTAAATACGACATGAAAACGCGCTCCTTTCGTAAGGTTAGATTAATGCCAAATGAGTTTATCACCGCAATTTATCCCTGTCAAGGGACATTTCTACTTTGCATTGACAGGGAAATTTCCATTTTGGGTAACCAGCTGTAAAAAATCACTGCATCACTTCGGGCAGGCACTGGTTTTGAAGTTCGGAGCTCGATTTCTGTAAAGCAATCATAAAAAAATCCTCAGATTATTTTCTTGCCTGAGGCTCAAGCGAAAGTTAGATTTTCCCCTTCATCGGAAAACTTTTATAAAATTTTAGTTCCGCTCAGCCCAAGCTGACCTGCTCGAGCAGGTGACTGAACTGCTCGGAGCTGGCAACCCCACCCCCTTGAGCCAGGCGACTATCGCCACCTCCTCGTCCATTGAGCTCAGCCAGCTGTACGGAGAGCAGTTGCCGCGCATCTCTCCCGGTTGCTTCTCCACAGATGACGATGAGCGAGACCTTCTGACCATCATAAGAAGCCAGATAGGCAACCACATCTGCCATCTTCTTTAGCGCCTCACCCAAGAGTCTCAGCTCGCCCACCGGGCGCCCAGAGAAAGCAGCCCTTACCAGTTTGATACCGCTGATCACATCTGCAGATTCTGCGAGATCCGTGGCTTCATAGTGGATACCAGCCTGGCGCAGAGCCTGGTTTTCCTTCTGGAGCGCGTTGAGCTGTTCAGCCTGGCGGGTGAATGCTTCGGGAATTTCCTGCCATGCGGTGCTCATACGGCTCGCCAATCCACTGAAAGCCTCATACATTTGACTGGCTAACTCCAGTGCCTGAAGACCAGCGACGAAGTAGATGCGTAACCTGTCATTTTGACGCTCGGCCTTGACCACCTTGATCAGGCCGATACTGCCCGTGCGCAAAACGTGCGTGCCTCCACAGGGCGAGTAGTCATAGCCGTCGATCTCCACGATGCGAATATTTTCGGTAACCTTGGGTGGCCTGCGTAAGGGGATCGAGGGCAGGTCTGCAGGGGAAATAAAATAGGTCTTCACCACCCGATCCTCATAGATCACCTGGTTGGCAACCAGCTCCGCCTGGTCTAAATCAGGCTTGTTCAGCTGGGTGGCCATGATATCCAGCGTGGAGGGTGTGTAGCCATTGATGTTGGCAGAAACGGTCTCAAAGCCGGTCTGGCGCAGGAGACACTGCGTGAGCAGGTGCTGGGCAGTGTGATGCTGCATATGGCGCAGGCGCCGCTCACGATCGATTTGTGCATGGACATAACCCAGCCCTGGCTCACCTTCCACGACATGCACTGTGCAGTGGCGTGTTTCATGCTTATACACATCCAGTACCCTGGCGGACCCAATCATCCCGGTGTCATGCTCCTGCCCACCGCCGGTTGGGTAGAAATAGGTGCGGTCGAGCAGTACTTCCTGGTGGCCATCCGCCAGGGTGAGGCACTCCACCACCTCGGCATCGAATTCAAGCGTGCTTACATCTTGCTGGTAGAGAAGCTGAGAATCCATGCGGCGATTATAACGTATCCATTTATTCAGAACACGGATCTTCGAAAATCAACGGTAGATCAAATATCCCTGGCTATTGTCAAAACGAATAAATTCGGGGACAATTACAGTTGGGGAAAAGGATCATTACATATAAGAATGGTGGAAAAAATGAGAAATCAGCTGAACCATGTCATCTTTGGCCTGATCAACCAACCTCAAATATGGGTTAAGCACAGAGGTGAGAATATAACCACGGTGGTCAATTACCTCATTATGGGTGCAATTAATCAACCCCAAATATGGATCGAACATACAGGAGAAGCAATGGACACTAATATTACCCCATCTAATGAAAAAGAAGATCAGAAAGTGAATGTGCGCGTCCAGGGTGGCTCTTCCGGGGCGGTGTATGGATTAGGCATCATCGGGGCAGCCATCTATTACATCAATAAAGGCCTCAACCCACAGGAAAAAGCCCTGGGGTTTCTGAAAGCCCTGGTCTGGCCGGTGTTCCTGGTGAAACAAGCATTGGAATTCCTTGAAAGAGAGTAAGCAGGCGGGTTAGTACCTGAAATTCTCGACAGCGAATTACAACTATAAAAGCTAAAGGATGGGGGAGAATACCTGGCATCTGCCTGGATAATGATTGGTTTCATTATCCGGGTAAAAATTTATAATGTCGAAATATTTATTGGGGAAAGATTACCACCGATTAACCAACTTATCGACTAAACGTCAAAATATAGGCTCATTTCATACGGATGTGGCCGGTTGCGCACCTGGTAATACTCCTGGTTGCGCTTGAAGTCCACCCACTGGCTGAGCAGCAGCTCGCTAAACACATCCCCGGCGAGCAGGAACTGGTGGTCATTCTCAAGGGCGACCAGGGCAGCATTGAGCGAATCGGGCAGGCTCATGATATGCGAGCGCTGGTCGTCACTCCAGGCGAATATATTGGCATCGATGGGACCAAAACCGGCCTCTGTCGGGTCAATTTTACGTGCAATTCCATCCAGCCCGGCCAGCAATTGGGCTGAGAGGGCCAGGTAAACGTTACAGGTGGCATCGGGCGGGCGGAATTCCATGCGGGCCGCTTCCGGTTGGGTGGCATACTTGGGGATGCGCACCGCCGCGCTGCGGTTCCCCAGCGAGAAAAAGGCATTCACTGGGGCCTCATATCCTGGCACCAATCGGCTATACGAATTGGTGCTGGGGTTGGTGAGGGCCAGCAATGCTGCACCGTGACTAAGCAACCCACCAATGTAGTACAAAGCGGTCTGGCTCATGCAGCCGTAACCATTTGGGTCGTAGAATACGTTCTTGCCATCCTTGAACAGGTGCTGGTGGAAGTGCATCCCTGAGCCAGCCTCGCCATACAATGGTTTGGGCATAAAGGTGACGGTCTTGCCATGGGCATGGGCAGTCATCTTGGTGACATATTTAATAATCATGGTGGCATCGGCAGCCTGCAGCATGCCCATCATCGGGGTTTCAATCTCTGACTGGCCCGGCCCACCCACCTCGTGGTGGTGATATTTCACCGGGATGTTCATATCCTGGAGATGGAGGGTCATTTCAGTACGCAGGTTGAAGAATTGGTCCTTGGGGGGGATGGCATGGTAACCGCCATGTACTGGGATGTAATGCCCATGCCCACTCTGCACGCTGGACCAATCGGCTTCCTGGCATTCGACCCGATAACTGGCCCGGTTAACCCCATATTCATAGGAGACGCTGTCAAAGATATAGAACTCAAATTCCGGCCCCCAGCGGCTTTCGTCAGCGATGCCTGTGGACTGAAGATATTGCTCAGCCCGAATGGCAATATTACGCGGGTCATTGGTGAATACATCATGCGTGTCAGCTTCCAGGGTGGTGCAGATGAAGCTGAGCGTGGCTGCATCCCAGAATGGATCGCGCATGCCGGTAGAAAGCTCAGGCACCAGCACCATGTCTCCTGCTTTGACACTTTTCAAACCCACAGCAGAGCCATCGAAACCAATGCCGTTCTCGAGCAGCTGCGGTGAAAACTGGCTGGTGGGGACGGTCAGGTGGTGCCACCTACCCCACAGATCTGTGAACTTGAGGTCCACCATCTGGATGTTGTGTTCATCCAAGAATCGTCTGGCCTGTTCATATGTCTGAAACATTGAAGGTTCTCCTCAAATCACAGGAATTTAAGCTTGCATGTTTTTATCGAGCATCTGATGCCAGCGTTAACCGGATTAACTAGGAGCTTTTGCGCCACACTCAGGGCAAAATTTCGTGCCTGGGGCCAGTTTTGCTCCGCATCCTGAACACTTGAGCTCAATTTCCACTTTTGCGCCACACTCCGGGCAAAACTTAGCGTTGGCGGCCAGCTTGGCACCGCACTGTGCACACTTGATATCAGCCAGGACTTCCGCACCACACTCTGGGCAGAATTTGGTCTTCCCAGGGAGCGGCTTCCCGCAGCTCGGGCAGGTAGCGCGCACCCCCTCCCTCCAGGCTTCTTCCTTCATCATGGCCAGGTCTTCTTCAGCCACCTTAGAGTGAGCCCAAATCTCCTCGGTAGTACGGGAGGCCTGGGCAGCTGCCATCTCAACACCCAGGTCGGGGGCGCATTGCTTGCACAAGCCGCGCTTCTCATTCCAGCAGGTCTTCTTGCATACCCAGCTGGTGCAGCGCGGGCATTGGATAAAATCGGGTTTGATCTCTTCCACCGCCTTGAGAAAGGCTTCGTCGTGGGCTTTTTCCCAGGAGGCTGAGCGCATATTCTCACCCGCATTGGAGAGACTGTTGAGGAAACCCCCAAAGATATTACTGGCAGTCGACAATGCCGAGGCTGCCGTTCCTAATACCGATGGCTGGAAGCGGGTGCGATAGCCCGTACCGCAGCGATCGCACTTGAATTCATACTGAAACCCCTGGTTGGTGCTCAAGTCTTCATAATTCCGCGTGAATTCGATTCTCTCACTCATAAAATAACTCCATTTGCTAAAGTGGAATGTTAACCATGATCATTTTACAACGGGTTTCTTTGATCCGGGTTTTACTGATTTTTCAGCCATCCGCATCGGTGAATCATTAAACCTTTCCAGCCAGCTTTCAGGCGCCAGCAGCTGGCGGAACCCGGCATATTTCTTGTAGAGTTCGTGCGCATCACGGGTATTGAGCAGGATACGGCGTAAACCCGCCACATCTGGATGCTTCATCATGCAATCCACCAGCCAGGATCCCAATCCTTTTCCACGATGGGCAGGCAGGATGAACATGTCGCAGATCCAGCCCACTGTGGCTCCATCGGTGACTAAACGGGCAAAACCGATCTGTTCATCACCCTGATACACCCCAAAGCACAAAGAATTCTCAATGGATTTCTTCACCACGCTCATCGGCCGGCCAATTGCCCAATGGGCAGTAGTGTAGAGAAAATGATGAATCATCGCAATATTGAGTTTGGATTTATCGGTATCGATCGTGTATTGGTCTTTTTGCCACTCCATAAGTTCCTCGGTGATGTTCAGGTTGGATTTGTTCGAAGTATACTTGATATTTCAAGCCTTTGGAAATCCACAGCTTGCAATCATAACCCTTGGGGCGGCTTCACCGGGGTATAAGGCATCTCGAAAAAGCCGCGCACATCCCGGTAAAAGCCACCGCCGACCAGCTGCGTGGACTGCAATCCCCGGACTGTCTCTGAAGAGGCTGAAGGTGAGCTTTCACCCATCTCCACCGGCTCAGCCCGGATGACGACATCATCATGCCCAGGCAGGTTTGGGTCATAGACCTGCAGGGTGATCGCCCCGGCAGGATCCTCCTGATAAGCATAAGCCAGCACCTGATGGTTTTTGAAAATCACCTCGGAAAGCTGCTTGATGGATGTAGCCTGCTCATAGATCAGGGCCAGGATGACCGGATTCCCATTGGATAGCTTCTGCCGCAGGATGCTAAATTCGTCGAAAGTCCGGCGGTAGGTGCCAAGCAGGGTGTCACTGGGCAGGCTGGTCCACTGCGCAACCTTAATGGCTTGCTGACCCAACCCACCCAGAGAATCCATCTGGCGATGATACAGGTAGCGCTGCAGGCGTGTGCCCTGGTGAGGTGCCTCAGCCCGCGATGGAACGAGCCGCCCTGATAAGGCAAAATCATAGGCTGCAGCGCACATCCCCCCACACAGACCATAGGTGGGTGGCACTTTGGGGGACAAGAAATCCGGGGTGGAGTAAGGTAAGAAATACCCATTGAAACAGTTAGGAAACTTAAAGCCTCCCTTGGAGGGCACGAAATTCACCGGAGGGTGGACAGGTAAGATGAATTTCGTGCGAAATAGCCCCAACGAGGCCGTATGCACCTGATCAATGCTGTTGATTGTATAATTAAACTGAAGGTAGGGGAGATAGATATCTCCGAGGTCTGGGAATTGATAGCCTGGATTACTGCCTTCATCAGGATTATCATCTTCAGATCCGCCGGGGAGGTGAATGGTATGATAGTCAAGGTAACGCAAGGGTTCATATGTCAGTGTGAAGCAGCCATACACATCTGAGATCCCCTGCACCATGGTAAGGTCATCATCCTGTTTCCCAACCGCATCCTTATCGAATATTCGAACGATCACGCCAGAGATAGGATCACCATTGGCATAATAGACAGTTCCAGAGAATTTAACGATCATAGGATCACTCCATCTACTAGAATTATAGCAAATCACATCCATGAGGAAATCCTGATTTCTGCATTGGTAAAGGAGCCAGCATGCCCGCCATCATCCAGCTGAATGACCTTTCCAAACACTATCAAGTTCCCGTACGCAAAGCCGGCCTGAAAGCCTCCATCGGGAGCTTGTTTAAACGAGAATACGTGATCGTAAAGGCGGTTGAGCAGATTAATTTCTCAATCGTCCAAGGAGAGGTGGTCGGATTCTTAGGCCCCAATGGTGCGGGGAAAACCACCACGCTGAAAATGCTATCGGGGCTGCTCTACCCCACCCATGGAAACCTGAGTGTGCTTGGCTACGTGCCTTCCAAACGCCAGCCGGAATTCCTGCGGCAGATCACCCTGGTGATGGGTAACCGCCAGCAGCTGGTTTGGGACTTGCCCGCCCTTGACTCGTTTGACCTGATGCGCTCCATTTATGATATCCCCACCACCGAGTTCACCCGTACCCGTGATGAATTCATCGAGCTGCTGGAGCTAAAAGACCTGGTGACGAAACCGGTCCGCAACCTCAGCCTGGGTGAGCGCATGAAGATGGAAATTGCCGGGGCCTTGCTGCACCGCCCGAAGGTGCTATTCCTGGATGAACCCACCCTGGGGTTGGATGTCACCATGCAGCGGCGTATCCGGACCTTCGTGGCTGAATACAACAAACGCTACGGAGCCACCGTGCTGCTTACCTCGCACTACATGGCTGACGTGGAAGCGCTCTGCAAGCGGGTGATTGTGATTCACCACGGCAAGCTGCTGTTTGATGGAGAGCTAAGCTGCCTGGTGGAACAGTTCTCAGCCTTCAAGACCGTTGGTGTGACGCTCCAAACAGCAGGTGCCAGCCTGGAAAGGTATGGACAGGTGATAAGCCAGGATGGCATGCGCTTCACCCTGCGGGTGCCGAAGGCAGAAACGCCTCAGGTAACCGCCCGCCTGCTGAATGACCTGGAAGTGGAGGACCTGAACGTGGAAGACCCACCGATCGAAGATGTGATCGAGCAGGTCTTTGCCCAGGGAAAACCGGAGGAGGACCCTGCATGAGGCACATGATCGATTATTACCTGACTACGATGAAGGTCGCCATCCAGTCGCAGATCCAGTACCGGGCATTCCACTATTTTTACATGATCGGGATGATCGCCGAGCCGGTGATCTACCTGGTGGTATGGTCGACCGTAGCCAATGCCCAGGGAGGCTCGGTGGGTGGCTATACTCCCGGCGCCTTCGCCGCCTATTATCTGGTGTGGACGCTGGTACGCAACATGAATATCGTGTTCACTCCCTATGGGTGGGAAAACCGCATCCGAGGTGGGTGGTTTTCCATGGACCTGCTGCGGCCGATCCACCCCTTGAACAATGATGTGGCTTACTTCGCCGGGATGAAAGTAGTGGTGATCGTGCTGTGGATCCCGCTGGGGCTGTTCCTGTCCCTGTTCTTCAAGCCCGAGCTGCACCCTGCCTGGTACCAGGTGATCGGTTTCTTCTTCGCCATCTGGGGAGCTTATCTGATCCGCACCATGCTGCTCTCATTGCTGGGGCTGATCACCTTCTTTACCACCCGTGTGGGAGCAATCTTCGAGCTATTCTTCGCCATTGAGTTGATTTTCTCTGGCCGGCTGGTGCCGATGCCGCTCATGCCGCCGGTAGTCCAACAGATAGCGGCTTATATGCCGTTCCAATGGACATTCTACTTCCCCATCGAAGTGCTGGTGTCAACCATGAGCGTGCAGCAGATGCTGGCCGGGCTAGGCATGCAGCTGTTGTGGATCGCCATTGGCTGGCTGGCAGTGAAGATCATGTGGAAGTATTCCGTCCGCCAGTTCTCTGCAGTGGGAGGGTAAGAAGCAACCACAGATAAACACAGATGAACACAGAAAATGAGGTAAAGAATAAGAATGAATGAAGAAAGAGATGAGCTAACCGAGAAGATACTTGGCTGTGCTTTCAAAGTCAGCAACACTCTCGGCTGTGGATTTCTTGAAAAAGTAAATGAAAACGCGCTGATGATCGAATTGAAGACAGCTGGGATGAATTGCGAACAGCAGAAATCTATCCCAGTGGCTTACCAGGGAATCTTGGTAGGTGAGTACTACGCAGACATTTTAGTGGAAGGGCAGGTCATCCTAGAAATCAAAGCAGCCAAGGCAATTGATGATAGCTATCAAGCTCAATTAATCAATTATCTAAAGGCAACAGGTATACATCGTGGACTCATCCTTAATTTCGGAACCACCAGGCTTGGAATTAAAAGGATGGTTTATTAAGGATAGTCATCTGTGTCAATCTGTGTTCATCAGTGGTTCATACCTGGAGTTGATTATGTTATATCTGGCGATGAAATATTTGCGGGTGGGGATACAGAACGAGATGCAGTACCGGGTGAACTTCTTCGTGCAACTCGGCCAATCGCTCATCTCACTGGTCACCGGGTTGATCGGGCTGTGGCTGGTGTTTTCACACACCACTGACCTGAATGGTTGGAACCAGGCGGAGCTGTTGATCGTAATGGGGATTTTCGTGCTGATGGGAGGGGTGATCAATGCCTTTATCCAACCCAACATGACCCGCTTGCTGGAAGAAATCCAGCAGGGCACACTGGATTATGCACTGACCAAGCCGGCTGATGCTCAAGGCCTGGTGAGCATCCGGGAATTCCGCTTTTGGTCACTCACCGATGCGTTGGTGGGATTTATTGTGCTGGGCTATGGGATATACCACTACCAGGGGATCGTGGGCATCAGCCAATCGGTAGCTTTCATTCTGGCACTCTTCCTGGGCAGCATCCTGATTTATTGCTTCTGGCTGATGATCACCTCAACAGCTTTCTGGTTCGTGCGTGTGGACGAAATCGTTAACCTGTTCCAGGGGGTGTATGCGGCTGGAAGGTGGCCGGTGGGTATCTACCCGCAATGGCTGCGGGTGGGGTTGACCTTCATCATCCCGGTGGCGTTCGCGGTCACCATTCCTGCTGAAGCACTCACCTCACGCCTGACACCGCTGATCCTGCTTGGCACATTCGCACTGACCGTATTATTTGTTGTACTGGCGCGCCTCGTCTGGCGTTGGGGGTTGAAGAATTATTCGGGAGCATCGGCGTAAAGAATTATTCGAGCTGATCTCCGAAAATTTTTAGAATAGTGCCTGCTGTAAAAATATCCTGGCTAATCCTTATGCTTGCTTTTTCTGAAAACTATATCGATACACGTTCGTCTTGCGCTGCTCGAAGGCCATTCGTTGATACAGGCGGTTGGCAGCCGTCCTGCCCGGGTTGCAGGTCAGCATGACCTGCGGGCAGCCAGCTTCTTCGGCAGCATCGAGGCATGCCAGGGTGAGCGCCTCACCGATGCCTTTGCCTCTCCAGCTGCCTTCGACCACCACATCCTCGATATAACCCCGCAGACCGGTTGGGACGGGGTAGACGATCAACGTTGCCAGTCCGATGATCTCTGTGCGGCTGCTTGACATATCCTGGGCAATAAACAGGCGTGATGCCTCACTTCCGATCAGCCGGGCCAGCTGATCCTGTGTGGGAGGTGGATTATTATTGGTCAGCTGGGGCACCAGGCGCTGGCAGGCCTGGTACAGATCATCGGTGAGCTCAGTCACCCTGGAAATTTTGATGGAGGGAAGATTTTCAGGCATACGCAGCTCCAATAAATGGTAAAGCATCGGTCAAATAAATCTTGACCTGAGATCATATTTTAAATTATTTTTTGCCTTGTCTTTGGAGAAACGAGAAATTCGCAGCTCACGGCATGGGCCAGATGCCATTCATGAATTTAGAAACCATGGCTCTCAAGGCAATATTATCCACCCCGTAAATAAACGTATTCACGTCACGGTTTTCGTCGTACGTGACTTCGGCGGTAAACATATCATGGGGGAAGGAATCGGCCATGATGTTATCCGTGGGTATCTCCTGGGAAATGCAGATCAAGCTATTGATTTCAGACAAGCTTAGATCTGTCTGAACAGAGCCAATGAACCTGGCGGCAAGCAGGGGCAGCTTGGGGAGCATCTCGGGGGTGAGTAACTTCTCACGCAGGGCACTCAGGATGAGCTTCTCATATTTCATGCGCTGGAAGGTGGTCGGGTTGCGATCGGATGCCAGCCTGAGCGATTGCTCACCATCCAGGTGGTTCATGCCTGCCTGGAGTACCATGCGAGGTTCAGGTGTGTCATGAATATCATTCAAGTCGACGGGAGAATTTAGTTTCACATCAACCCCACCGATGGCATCGATCATCTTGACAAATGTCTGTCGGTCGACGGCAATATAGTGGTCGGCGCGCATGCCATAGTTGTAGTCTAGGGTGAGGGCCAACAGACCAGGCCCGGCACCGTCACCATCATAATATCCCATACCCGGGTTGCCATATAAATAAGCCTGGTTGAGCTTGCCATGTGTGATCCCGTGGTGATCGGAAATGCCGGGAATTTCCACCCACAGGTCGCGCGGAAAATCGACCATCATTACATCGGGTTTGGTGTAATCGATACGCACAACGTGGACCGAATCAGCCAGGCCATACAAGTACCCTGTAGAACGCGCATCCGAGCCGATCATCAGGATGGTCATGATTGGCGGTCCACCACACAAGGGTTGGGCAGAGGGCTCGAGTGTACTAGAAGGTGAGCTCGGTTGTTCGAACTCATTAACCTGGGTTGAGATGGCCGCCTGAGGTGTAGCCTCAGCCAGATTGACCAATGGTGTGGCAACCTGTGTTGCGATGGGTAACGGTTGACTTATGGGTGCAGTGTAGGTGGGTAGATTAAGCGCCGGTCCGAGAGGTTTTTCCCAGGAGAATATGACGTAGATCCCTGCGGCAGTTAGCCCAAGGAGCACGACCAGCAGAAGCAGCAATAAGATCATGGATAGGCGCATGGTCACCTGACTCTGCCTGATTTTACACCCATTCCAACCATCTTTAAGGCAGGCAATGTCAGTCTAAACCAACAGTATTGTTAGCCAGGTTTAGGGCCAGGTCCCTTCCACGAACCCGGAAAATTCAGTACGTAATTGGTTGTTATCTACTTCCAGGATATAGGTGTTTACCTGACGATAGGGGTCATAGGCATGGGCGCCGGTGAACATTTCATCGGGAAACGCGGCCACGCTAATATTCTCCTTCGGCAAGGATTTACTCAGGCAAATTAGCTTGCTGATGTCATTCGGGCTCATGTCAGTTTGGATCGAACTGGAGAACATTGCCACCAGGTCAGGCAGCCGGAGCAGGCCTTCGGGTGAGAGTAGTTTTGTCTCAATGGCCTTTATGACGATATCCTGGTTGCGGGCACGCTGGAATATAGTGGGGTAACGGTTCATCGCCAGCCGGAGAGCCATTTGCCCGTCGAGGTGTTGCACACCTGGCTGTAAGACATACAGCGGATTTTCACCATCATGATTTTGGTTGAGATCGGTTAAACCATCCAGGTAGACATCGATGCCATTGATGGTGTCGATAATGCGCACGAAGGTGGTCATATCCATGGCCAGGTAGTGATCCACACTCACCCCAAAGTTCTGCTTGAGGGTGTCTGCAAGCAGACCTGGCCCCTGACCAGGGCCATCGTAATAACCCATCCCCGGATTACCGAAGAAATATGCCTGGTTGAGCTTGCCATGGGTGATGCCATAGTGATCAGAAATGCCTGGGATCTCAACCCACAAGTCACGCGGGATATCCAGGGTTTTCAAGCTGGGTGTGGCGAAATCCACGCGCACAAGGCGAATGGAGTCAGCCAGCCCATACAAGTAACCCTCAGACCTCTCGTCCGATCCAACCAGGAGGATGGTCATGACGACTGGCCCACCACAGAGGGTCTTGGTGGTGGAGGCAGGTGGTTTACCCAGCGAAATGATCTTCCCCAGCAATGATGCCTGGGTGGGAGTGGCTTCTGGAACGGGGGCCTGATCGCCTGAGGCCGCGGTCATCTCTTCAGTGGTTTGGGCGTTCGTTAACACCTGGGTGGGAGAGTAAGCCAGTGCTGGCCCGAGGGGTTTATTCCACAAGGCTACCAGGATAAACACCATCGCCAGGGAGGCAATGGCCACCTCGGCGATCAAGATTTTCTTTAATAATCCTTTACGCATTTTTATCTAATCCTAGTGGAACCCAGGCAATCCACACCAGCCGACCATCTACAATCATCAATAAAGCCAGCAACGGGATGGTTCGCTTGTTGATTTCTGCCATTGGGTTCTCTTTTTAATAGCATGCCGCACGGGTATTGCCCGCGTGGTTATTAACGCAAGCGCGAGGGGTTTTGTTCCCATAATCGCAATTCTGGGAGGAAACCGAGCTAGTGCAGCTCGAAGAATGCCGGGATCATGCCCTTGGCTTTACCTATGCCATCCTCATATTGCAGCTTCTCACTTAAAACTCCTGCATTGCTTCACAGGCTGGGGTCATTGGCCAGCTGGTCAATGGCTGCTGCCAGGCTATCTGCATACAGCTTTGCGAATGGGATGAGCTTAGGGCCAACCCCTAGCTGATGGACTCGCATACCCCAGCATGGCTGGCAGGCGAAGAATTGGCGCGCCAAGGGTTTGAAATGGCTTTACTGCCAGCCCATCAACTTCACCGGTCCACCGAACTGGGAAAGATCCTGCTGCATCAAATCCACCGAGGTCGCTGATATGGGGGTCTAATCCAGTCCGGTGGATCTCACCAACCCTTCGAATAACCGGTCGGCACAAAACTGTCGCTGGTAACCACCGCGTTGCAAACCTCATCCGAGGGCCAGCTAGGGTTGAACGGCCCTGCGCGAACCCACAGCGACCAATGTCAGATGCATGACATGCAGTAAACCTTACGCTTATGGATTGGGTACTGCCCAGGTGATGAAATCCACGAGGTCAGATTTCAACCTGGCAAGGGAGGGGATATGGATATACATCATATGCCCGGCTTCAAAGAAACCCATCCGCAGATTGTCCAGCAAAGCTCGATCAAGTCCCAGGTGTTTGAAGGTGTATCTTGTGGCCAGGTAGGGTGTGGCCAGGTCGAAATAGCCATTTGCGACATACACCTTCAGGTACTGGTTGGTGGTCATTGCCTTACGCAACGTCTCGGCGACGTTGACGTACTCGTTTTCGAATTCCGCATAACTCCAAGGATAGACGCGTTCTGACAGGATCTCATAGTTCAGGTCAGACTCAAATTTCAGCTCACCTCGCACATAATCATTCAATGTGGCAGTATAGGGTCCGCCGATATTGCTCATGCTCGGATCGAACTCGAAATGTTCACCCGCTGAATCGAGGTCAATACCCTTGAAGCGGCTATCCAGGCGGCCGACGGTACGCTTGGCGTGGCGTAGCAGTTCCTTGGTGAAGCGAAAGATATCAATCCGCAGGCTCGTGCGATCGATGTAATCCTCGGAGAGGCCAGTAAAGCGTGCCAGCTTGCGGGCGATCAACAAGCGCTCCTCATCCTGCAGGTCATCACCTTGCATCAAGGCGTGGGCATATTCGCCCATGGCAAAGTCTTCAACCTCAGTCAGGGTAGCTTGCAGATCCTTTTCCAATTCGCCACTCAAGCGGTGATGATACCAGGCCGTGGCAGTATAGGTGGGCAAGAAGAGAATGTATGGCAGGTCATTCCCGGTATGGAAATCGGCTGTTTGGAAATTTAAAATGGATGAGATCAACATGATCCCATTCAAGTACATGCCATGGCGTTCCTGCAGATAGCCTGAAAGACCGGCTGCCCGGGTGGTGCCATAACTCTCGCCGATCAGGAACTTCGGAGAAGTCCAGCGTTGATAGCGGGTTGTGTACAGGCGGATAAAATCACCCACCGATTCAATATCCTTCTTAAAACCGTGGAATTGCTTGGGTTTCTCACCAGGAATGGCGCGGCTGAAACCTGTGCTGACCGGGTCAATGAACACCAGGTCGGTATGATCAAGCAGCGAGTAGGCATTATCCACCAGCTGGTACGGAGGTGGATAGGCAAAGCCGTCATCATCGAGCAGCACGCGGCGTGGGCCTAACAGACCCAGGTGAAGCCAGACAGAAGACGATCCAGGCCCTCCATTAAATGAAAAAGTCAATGGACGCTTCTGCTTGTCAGCAACACCATCGCGGGTGTAAGCCACAAAGAAGATCGCCGCGCGGGGTTTCTCTCCTTCCGACTCGCCTTCCTTTTCACCTTTCTTTTCCGACTCTTCCTTCAGAACAATCGTCCCGCAAACGACAGTGTAGCTGATTTCCTCACCGTCGATGATGATGGTGTGCTTCGTCTCAACCAGATTATCCTTGGGCTCTGGGTGGGATGGCTCTTCGCTTTTTGGGGTTTCTTTTTCCTGCTCGACCATGGTTATCCTCTCCTGAATTCGATTATTTTATCTCGAATGATTTTACACCCAGCAGATTGCTGGGTGAAGTGTATTAATAAACTAGTAATGTAGGCCTGGCAACTATTCTTTTTTATTCTGCTACAATGAAACCAATGAACTAGGGACAAAGCTATATGAATGACTTCCTCACCATGCCTGGGCTTTTAGGAACCAGGGCTACGCTACGTGCCGACCTTACCCTGGTGTTGATTTTACTCTCCGCGGTGCTATTCAATATAGGCTTCGTCCTGGCCAGGCGGAAGCACTACGTAGCTCACCGCTGGGTTCAATCTGTGGCCGTAATTCTAAACTCGGCAGTTGTGCTGATCTCCATGGTCACCTCCTACGTCATCCATATCCTGCCAGGCATCCCGGCCAAGCTTGGTGAAGGCGATTACGCCGTGACCAGCCTACATGCCCTTATCGGGACCATTGGTTTGGTGTTCGGAATCTTTGTCGCCTTGCGGGGCAACAACCTGGTGCCAAGGACACTGCAGTTTAGCAATTACAAGCTGTTCATGCGCTGGGCTTATGCGCTCTACATGCTGGCGACACTTGGCGGGATCGTGGTCTATTTCATCGTCTATATCCTGGGCATCTAGGGTGTCATCTTGTTGTATATCCAGATCATCTTCCTGGGGTTGTCCATTTTCCTGACCTTCATGTTTTTTTTGTATGGATTCAACCAGTACTTCATGTTAAGCGTCATGCATCGTTATCGGATACCACAGTCGTTCCTTCTGGCGAAAGATAACCACCCCTTTGTCTCCATTCAGCTGCCAATCTATAATGAGCGCTACGTGGTACATCGCCTGGTGGAAGCTTGCGCCAGGATGGCGGAACAGTATGGAATTAAATTCGCAGAGATTCGCATCCTGGACGATTCAACAGATGACACCCGCCAAATTGTTGATGAAATTGTCCAGGAATACCAGCAGAAGGACTATAACATCCTGGTCCAGCGCAGGCCTGACCGGCGCGGGTACAAAGCGGGCGCCTTGCAGGTGGCACTTGAAAACACCCCGGCTGAGTTCATCGCTATATTTGATGCGGATTACACCCCCCACAGCGATTTCCTTTTAAATACAATCCCATATTTCCTAAAGGACGAAAAGCTGGCTATCGTCCAGAGCCGTTGGACGCACCTCAACCGCTTCTTCAATCGGGTCACCAGTGCAGTGGCGATCGGTATCGACGTTCACTTCGTTGTAGAACAGACCGCCCGATATGCATCGCGCTGCTTTCAGAATTTCAACGGCAGCGGAGGTGTCTTGCGCAGGAGTGCACTGGTTGAGGCAGGCGGCTGGCAGGCGGATACCCTGGCTGAAGACCTGGATGCCAGCTACCGCATCCAAATGAACGGATACCATGTCCTGTATCTGAAAGACTTGCACAGCCCGGGCGAGGTGCCACCCACGGTACCGAGTTTCAAGAAGCAACAGGCTCGCTGGGCGAATGGCTCGCTGCGTACCGCACGCAAGCTTTTGCCGTCTCTCCTGTCTGATAAGCGCTTCAAGCTGTACCAACGGCTGGAGGCATTCATCCACCTGACCGGATACATCCTGCACCCGATGATGTTCATCTCCTTCCTGCTAGCCTCCCTGGGCACGATCTTTGAAATCGATACATTCCTGCTCCATTCCCACATGCTCACTCCGCTGGGTGGGGCATTCTCTACATTTGACCCGATGGTGGCCAGGAATATTCACGATATCACCTGGGGCGTCCTCGACGCAATGATCATCCTCAGCATGGTGGCGGCCTGGCTCTCACCGACCATCAGCCTGATGATCCAAAAGCTGTCGGTGAGGAAAAACCTGCTGGGGTTGCTCGTGTTGTTTTTGCTTGGCAGTGGGATCAGCGTGAGCAACACGGTGGAAGCAGCGAAAGCTTTGCTCACCAACCGCGAGTGGGAATTCAAACGCACCCCGAAGTACGCCAGCGTGAAAGACAAGGAAGGCTGGCGTACGCGCAGCTATCAAATACCGCTGGATTCGGTCTTCATGCTTGAGCTGGCCTCGGTACTCTTAGGGATTCTCGCTACAGTTATCTCCATCTTCCGGGCACATTATGCGGTCCTGCTCATCCTGGTTCCTTACACTGTCTCATATATTTTCATCTCCATCCTGACCTATAAACAAAGTCAGCCAGGGGTAGAGATGCAGCATGTCCAGTGAGGCGCACCCCATCGAAGCAAGCCACAAAGACCTGGCGCTACCATCCAGGGATATCCTGCCATTGTTGGCAAGTATTGGCTTGCAGCTCATCTTGGGAGCATTCTTCGGACATGCCTACGACATACGGATCTTTATGGCCAGCGGTTACCTGACCTCCCATGGCCAGGATCCATATATCCTGCCAGATTTGCGGGCGGTTTTCAACAATCCCGATTTTATTGGGATGACCAGTATCGGCTATCCACCTCCCTGGCCGTTGATCCTTGGCATGATCTACTTACTTACCTACGCCGGTACGCATAATTTTCTCCTATATAACCTTGGGATTAAGCTGCCGTCGATCCTAGCGAACATCGCCCTGGCATACCTTGTTCGAGAAATTCTTCAAACCCAAAACGTCAGGCCTGGGCTTGTTCGGGCAGCCTGGTTGTTCATGTTGTTCAACCCATTTGCTTTATATTTCACTGCCGCGTGGGGTCAGTTTGATTCTATATTGGCAACCTTCACATTGTTATCGTTGCTATTGCTCAGCAAGCAGCGAATATTCCTGGCGGCTATCCTCCTGGCACTCGCAATCGCAATGAAACCCACCCCCGTGGCAGTCGCACTGGCAGCAGTGGTCTACCTTTGGAAGCCACCCTGGCAAAGGTTGGGTGCGTTCTTGATCACCTTTGCCATCGGTATGCTGGTGTTTTGCGTGCTGCCATTCCTTCTATTCAGATGGGATGCAAGCCCTATCTACCACGGTTGGAACAACCAGTTCACCGTCAGCAGCGGCATGTCGCTGATCACGCTCTATGAGCTGACCGCTGACACCTACGTGCTACCTGGCAACTGGTGGCTGTTGGGGATAGTATGGCTCCCTGCGATCCTGATAGGCACCCTGCTGCTCCCCAGGGGAGAGCTGGGTTTCGTTACACTGCTCAAGAATAGCCTTAGCCTGACTTTGATTTTCTTCCTGACCCGCACCTGGCTCTCGGAGCAGAATCTGGCCTTGATCCTACCCATGGTGCTGATCCTGACCTGCATCGATGAGCTGCCCAGACTGGCTTTTTATGCCACCTGGGTTTTACCAATGATTTTCACCGTATTCAACACCACCCCCGCGCAGCTGCTGTTTACGATTCGACCTGACCTGATGTCTTTCTTGTTACGCTTTACCGATATCTTCCGCACCGAAAGATTATGGGCGCGCATGCTGGTAGTCATTCCATGGCAGGTTGCAGGTTGGTGGATGGTTGCCCGTTGTTTTAGAAAAAATAGCGTGGATACAATATGAGATTTGATGTAGCCTTAAACCATGGAATAAGCCTGGAGATCTCTTCGAAGATCATTCGCAACACGCCCTTCCCCACTGCCAGCATCGCCAAGGGCTGGTTGTTGCTCAATGATGGCAAGGATCTATCGGAAGAAGCCGTCGGTTTCGGAGTTCCCATAGTCAAGCGCGGGCTCCAGGCAATTTTCCCCGGTGAGATCGAGCTCTTCCTGGGTGGAGGCGTCGATCAGTGCAAGTTTTCGGCGCGTTATACCCTCAACCTGGTGGAGAAGATCAATCACTCAACCAGCCCGATTAATAGCCGCCTGATCACCAGCACGAAAAACATCCTGGCTGGGATGATCCGGCAGTTTCCTGGGTTACGCAGGCAGCTGACTGGCGTTTCGAACCAGATGCGTGATCGATTCGGATGGCAAACGGTTTATGAACCGGCAGGTTTTTCCGCCCACGTGACGATGCATTACACGATCAACCCTAAATCAGGGAGTCTGGAAGTAGAGCTGATCGATAAGCAGTTGAGTCCAGAGCAAGTCAGCGAAATCATCGTCATGAATGAGCAAGGGGCACACTACTTCGACAGCTACTGGAGTGATGACGGCTTCTCGCAGCGTGGAGCCGAGATCGGCTGTTGGGATGAGGTGAGCACAGCATGGGCAGAATTTACGAGTGATTCGGAAAAGCTTTCCTTCAGCCTGCACCAGGTCGAAGGAGCAAAATTATTCTGCGGTAGAGAGCTGGTTGGCGACCGCTTAGCCTGGTCGGGCTTTGGCTACTCTTTTTCTCCAAGACTTGAGCGTTTCAAGTATCAGGTCATGTTACGCAAGCTGCTATGAGCAGGGTGCTATTGATCTACCCGTATTTCAAACCCAGGCGGGATCGATCGGTGTTCCGCTTCCCACCCCTAGGGGTGAGCTACTTGGCTGCCAGCTTGATCAAGGCGGGGCATGAGGTGCAGGTGCTCGATTGCACTTTTATTAATAAAGCCGATGCCCTCAACCAGGCCCGGCAGGCTGCTGCCGAAGTGGTGGGTATCTACTGTATGGTGACCATGCTGGAAGATTGCCTCTGGCTGGCCAGGCAGTTACGCCCTCAGACAAAATTGCTTGTGGTGGGCGGGCCACTCCCCACCTGTGAGCCGCAGAAGTTCGTGCATGACTTTGATGTGGTCGCCCGGGGTGAAGCTGAACATACCGTGGTCGAGCTGCTTCAAGCCTATGCAAGCGGAGGTGATTACCGCACCGTTAATGGTATTACCATGCTTGGCGAAAACGGCGAATGCATTTCCACACCTTTGCGACCCTTTATAAAGGATCTAGACAGTCTGCCCTTGCCAGCCCGCGACCTGCTGCCGAACCAGGGATACATCCAGTTTGGTCGGAAAAAATATGGCTACGCCATCACCACGGTGATGAGCACGCGTGGTTGCCCGTACCACTGCGAGTTCTGTAGCAATGTCATCTTCGGAGGCTCATACCGTGAGCGGTCTGCCAGGAACGTGGTCGATGAAGTTGAGCAGGCACTAGCTGCAGGCTACGACCGCATCTCTTTCGCCGACGATGTCTTCACCCTCAATCAGAAGCGGGTATTGCAGATTTGTAACGAGATCAACAACCGTAACCTAAAGTTTTACTGGGAGTGCCTGGCGCGCGTAGATTCGATCGATGCTTCCAGCTATGTCGAAATGTACCAGGCTGGCTGCCGCAGGGTGTATTTCGGCATCGAATCGGGTGACGATACCATACTAAGGTTGATGAATAAGAAAATCACTGTCGAGGGTGCCCAAACAGCGGTACAGGCTGCCCACCAGGCAGGGTTGGAGGTGGGGGCATTCTTTATCCTGTTCTACCCTGGTGAAACGAACCAGACGGTGCTCAATACCCTTCGCTTTGCCACCTCCCTGCCATTGGATTACCTGGGGTTGACCATGCCTTATCCGCTACCGGGGACTGCGCTTTACGAGCGTGTTCAGGGTCAGATCCGGCGCGAATGGCACCCCGGTGAGAGTGTGTTCGGCAGCCATGTGCTCATCTATAGAGGTGAATTCTCTGAAGCCAAGATGTGGCTGGGGATCATCAAGGGCCGTATACAATTCGCCATCAACCGTAGACTGCGCAGATCGCCCCGTTTGAAGCAAGCAGCTGGCTGGGTTTATCGTTTATTCGAGGTTACGACGGATTGGTTGTTGTGCCACATGCGGTGAAGATTTTTTTCGAGATCCTGACGAAGGCATATTGCGATGGTTAAATGCGTGCATGGTCTGCTGGATGCAGTGCTTGAGCCACGATGGATCGAATTCTGACTGGTAGACGAAGGTTACATCGTTTTCGCGACTCCAGTCCTTCGTTGGGTCAATCCCGCTGACCCGTGTGAAGAGCGCTGAGCCCGGCAATGGGAATGGTACATTGAAGGAAATCTCATCCAGTGGCAGGCTGAGCGCCAGGCTGAACGTCTTTTCGACTGCCTCACGGCTTTCACCAGGATAACCAACAATAAAAAATGCTGCCACCTGGATACCTGCCTGGTGGAAATGTTCAACCGCTCGGATGCCATCTTCCAGGGTGGCTTTCTTGTTCATCAAGCGCAGGGTTTCATCACTGCCGGATTCCAGCCCCAGATACACCCGCGTGCAGCCGGCTGTCTTCATCTGCATGGCGATCTCCTGCGTGATGCCAGTTGACCGTGACAGGCAGCTCCAGCCAATCCCCAACTTCTCAATGCGCTGGCAGAACTGGAATAAAAAGGAAAGGTCGAGGGTGAAGTTATCGTCGGCGATCCACAGCCGGTCATAACCCAGCTGCCTGAGCTGATTAATCTCCTCGAAAACCACCTCCAGGTTGCGCTTGCGATAGAGATGGCCGAAAACTGGTCGGGAGCAAAAGTCACAATCGAATGGGCAGCCAAAGGTGACCATGAGCGAGGCCGTGCGGGAGCCATTCTTGCGCATCCAGTCTTGCTGGTAGGATTTATGATCAAAATCCGAGCGGTCGGGGATGGGAAACTTGCGCACCTCGTGCTGGCTGTAATGAACGATGGGATTTTGGATGAATAAGTCGAGGGTATGGCCGTTTAAACCCGGATATGATGCCAGGTCAAGCCGGTAGAGGGTCTTCCAATTCACGCCATGGGAGAAATAATCCTGGCAAAACCTGGGGAAGCTCAGGTCAGCCTCGCCGCGGAATACCAGGTCGAAAGACCCGAGAAAATTTTCGGGGTATAAGGTCGGCATCGGGCCACCTGCGACGAGTAAAGCCTCGGGCAGGCGCTGGCGCAATAATTCTGCGAAGCGGAAGGTGCTGCGGTTCAACAGGATCATGGAAGAGACGCCAACGATATCCGGCTGGTAGTCCAACAGCTTCTCGGCCACTCTGCTGAACGTCTGGAAAGTGCAGTCGAACACGCCAGTCTCGATATCTCTCTGGCGTAGCTGGGCTGCCAGGCTGGCGATCCCCAGAGGAGCGAACAACATCTCCGTGGCCGATCGCGTGCGGAAATATGGAAAGACAAGAGCTACCCTAGGCATAATTCGATAATCCCCGACGACCAGCACACTATTTCACGAGGTACTTCCCACACGAGTTCCTTAAGTCATTAACCGGCTTGCGAAAAGATAGAAATCTCGTAGCGTTGAGGTGAGTATATCGCGGTCATATTATTCTATTTAAAAGAGAAGTTTAGACTGAGATGAGTATTTTTTGGATATATCCTGAACCAAAGACAACCCTGAGCTACGCTATCGATATGAGCAATGCACTACAGCAATTCAGCAATTGTGTACTCTTTGGATACCTCGGGGATGATCACCCGGCACCCAGGCAGGATTTGGTGTGCCAATACTTCCAGATTTTGCAATGATAATCTCCCTGGACGGGTGAATCGGCGTAAAGGCTTACTGAGCGGGCGGGTGAAGTTATCCCAGTGGATTGGGACAATCACCCGGGGATGGATACCCTGTAGCATATCGCGGTAGTAGCGCTGTGGTTCCTGTGCAACCGCGAACCAGAGGTCCGCGGCATGCGGGTCACCTGCGCAAATTAACAACCGGATGCCATTCACCATGATGCGATAACCCAGGCAGAGGTCCATGCGGTAATCCCAGGCGTGCAGGGGCGGCTCCAGACCCAGGCGGAATGGGCCGTTGAAAAGCTTCGCTAACGGGATCGGGCTATGCTGGCCGCGAATGACTTCCACTTCAAAACTGCCCAGCACAAGTCTTTCTCCTACAGTAATTTCGGTTGTTTTCGGAACGGGAGCACCAACAATCGCCAGCAGGTGGCAGGTGTTGGCTGAGCCGAACACAACTGCATCGGTCTGGCGCATTACCTCCGAGACGTCGAGCAGGTGATCATAATGCGAATGAGTGACCAACACGAAGTCACAGCGTGGCAGATACTCAGCAACTAATTCACCGTCAGGTGCCAGTGGTCGCAATAAGGTCGTTAACGAAGGGCGGGTGAAGAATGGGTCAATGGCCAGCACCTGACCCCCAGCCTTAAACACCAGGCTGGCTGTGCCTGACCACTGGAAGGAGAGGCTCACCGCTCCTCCGGCGGCTTCACCGCCCGGAAGCCCCGCCAGATTAAGACATCATAGATGATCTTCAAGCTGCCAGCGATTACAAAAGGCGCTCCCAGAAGCCCAGGGATCGCCAGGAACTGACCGGTGATGGCAGGGGATAGGCTGGCACCTACCGAACGGGAGATGCTGGTGACGCCCATGGCTGCCGAGCGCTCATCCGGGCTAACCACTGCCACGGTATAGGATTGGCGCGTGGGTACATCCATTTGCGAGATGCTGAACCTGAGCAGTAAGGCGGTGATTGCCAGCGGAAGGGTCGGCATGAACGGCACCAGGATAAGCAGGATGTTGGAAGGGATGTGGGTGAACACCATGGTATTGATCAAGCCAATACGCCTGGCGATCCAGGCAGCAGACAGGGCTGAGATGCCCGCCAGGATGTTGGCAGCGAAGAAAATCGTCCCCAGCACGGCTGGCTGGACGCCAAACTTAACATTGAACCAGTACGCCACCATACTCTGCACCACCAGCCCACCCGCGAAGGCATCCAGGGCAAACAGGCTGGACAGCTTGAACACCACCCGGCGCGATTTATGCAGGCCAAACCTGCGCTGCAGGGTAATCGTTTCCTGCGACCTTGGTGCTTCCACAGCTGACGAAACAAAGAGGAATAGCATAACCAGGAGCAAACCCACCAGGGTATAACCGAATACCACTGCCCGGTAGGAATTTAACGGTGTATACCCATTTTTCTGCAGCAGCTGCGCCAGGAATCCACCAATCAGGGCACCTGTGGCGGTGGCGAAGGAGCCTGCCAGGTTATACCAGGCGAAAACCTGAGTACGCCTGGCATCAGGCACCAGTTGAGAAAGGGCAGCCTGCTCGATGGATAAAAAGGGACCGATCTCATTGCCCGACGGACTGATCACCCCGATGATGGCAGTGACCACCAGGAAGATAAAATTCCCGGTCAGGCTGAAAATGACACCTGCCATGATCATCAGCAATGCACCGATGATCAACATTTTCTTCCGTCCTGCTCGGTCGGCGGAGGTGGTGAGCCATAGGGTAATGGCTGCATCGCCAGCTAGGGTGAGGGTGAACAGCAGTCCGATCTCACCTTCGCTCAGGCCACGCTGCGCCAGATAAAGGGCCAGGACCACTGACAGAAAGCCGTAGCCGAACATTCGAATAACACGAGTGACGAAAAGGAGGGGGATATCGCGTGGCATGTTCTATAGTGAGTGAGCAATGATTAAAAAAAAATTACATGCAAGGAGCACTCTTAATGCTTCGAAATCTTTGATGTGAAGGCATCTTAGGATCGACCAGAGATATGGTTGCTGGTTTTATCTAGCATTTTTAAAACGTCCGCCTGAGCTGCCCGCTATTCACGTTTCTACCCCACTGAGCATTCCACCTTGGAGAAAATAGCTAGCGTGATTTCTTTTTATCTTCTTTCGGCTGCCAGAAGAACAACGTACGCAAGTCAGCCAGGATGTGAAAAGCCATGGCTGGCAGCAGGCTGCCACCCAGGATGTAGATGACTGCGTAACTGAACCCGGCGAGCGTGGTCGTCAGGATGCCTTTGCGGCCCTGGTAGGCCCGGCTCAGGCCATACACAATACCGGAAAGCAGGGCGAGCACAATCCAATTCCAGCCAGGCAAAACCGTCCTCAGGTAGCGCAGGAAAAAACCACGGTAGAGCAGCTCTTCGCAGATCCCGGCAGTGATGGTAGCGATGGTGAACCATTTGCGTTCCGCAGGGGTGGAGGGCAGCACCGCGGCTGAAGTCTCCAGGCTGTGGCGCATATTTTCCAACGCATTCGGGTTACGCCGGATCAGAGATACCGAAAGGACAATGCCACCCAACAGTGCAAAGCTGATGATCCAACCAACCTGATTGGGCAGGGTGAGGCCAAGATAATTGAGGGGATCAGGTATAGGGATAACGATCAGGACAAGTACCACCAGCCAGCTCAATTCCCAAAGCACCTGGGTACGGTAGTACAGCAGGCGAGCGTGTGGATCAACTGGCAGCTGTTTCTTGAAGTTGCGATAAATATTCGCACGCAAGAGAGGCTCAACCAGAACCAGATAAGCCGCCATTAACTGCATCAGGATGAAGGAAAGAAAGCCCATGTCGGATTCGCCTTATGAAGGATGATTACGCTCACATACCGGAATAATTTTACCCCAGCATTGCAATTGCTTATGCAGATTGTCCATTATTGGTGCTTATATGGTTTAATCGTGGAAGTGGCTGGTCACCCATAGTTTTTATGCATTGGCAACCAGCCTGAACCTCTGCTGGATTTTCGCAAGACCTCAGCCTGCCGGGTTGAACGATTATCCATCTGCAGATGTAATTATTCATATCATGCCATACGTTGACTTTCAAGTGGAGGAGCATTATGGAAGAGTGTCTACAATGCCCGGCTGATTACCAGCCCCTATTGGATGTGCGCCAGACAGAGCTGGCCATCCGCCAGATCAAGGAATTCTTTCAGACCAACCTTTCATTTGAGCTGAACCTGATGCGCGTAACGGCTCCATTGTTTGTTCCATCGGGGACCGGGATCAACGATGACCTGAACGGCATCGAACAGCCCGTGCATTTCCCGGTCAGAGCATTAGGAGGAAGCCGGGTCGAGATCGTCCAGTCACTGGCCAAGTGGAAACGTCTGCAGCTGGCAGATTTCGGCATGCAACCAGGCGAAGGCCTTTACACCGATATGAACGCCATCCGCCCGGAAGAAACCCTTGATAACCTGCACTCGCTCTACGTGGACCAGTGGGATTGGGAACGGGTCATAGACAACCAGCAGCGAAATATCCCCTTCTTAATGGAAATAGTCAGGAAAATCTACGACACCATCCGGCGAACTGAGCGATACATCTGCCACCTTTACCCGGTGATCCAACCCAGCCTGCCTGATCAAATCACCTTTGTCCATAGTGAAGACTTGCAGAAACGGTACCCAAACCTGACCTCCAAGGAGCGCGAGAAACTGATCTGCAAGGAACACGGGGCGGTGTTCGTGATTGGGATTGGAGCAGAGCTTGCCGACGGACAGCCTCATGATGGCCGGGCACCCGATTATGATGATTGGTCAACTCCAACAAACGCGGGTTATCGCGGTCTTAATGGTGACATCCTGGTCAATTATCCCCTGCTCGATTGTGCTTATGAACTCTCATCGATGGGTATTCGTGTTGACCCCATTGCCATGTTGCACCAGCTGGAAGCCCGCGGCATGCTGGAGCGCAAGAACCTGTTGTTCCACCGCCGCCTGCTCAACAACGAGCTACCGCTTTCGATCGGAGGTGGGATCGGGCAATCCCGCCTGTGCATGTTTTACTTGCGTAAGGCGCACATCGGCGAGATCCAATCGAGCCTGTGGCCATCGGAGATGGTGGAGCAATGCCGAGAGCATAATATCCTACTGTTATAAAATTACACTGTGGGGTTAACTCTTTAAAATCACACTTCGAAGTACATAGGCTTTCGCAAAGTTCTCTCTTGCCTATCAATTCTGTCATTTACTTTTTTCGAACGCCTGCTATAATTAACTTGTAAGTTTGTGAAATACAGCATTATCGTTAGGACAGTTTAACAACCCTCATATTTAGCGGTACAGATTACGGAGGTGCTTCGATACCATTTTCTTCCTCTTCATAGTGTCAGTCAACCAGGAAAGGAGGCGCCGAGTAAGCTAATTAACAAGTCTCAGTCCGTCAAACTAAATAGAGGAATGTCTATCGAAGATTTTTGACCCATGTGGGTCGCCAAACTGGATGGTAAATCCAGGAAAAAATATCATTGATGTGCAGAAACCGGCATGACAGCCGGTTTCTCTTTATGAATCGCTCTCGATTGACCAATCATTGGAATTATGGCATAATTCCCGCCAATCGAACCTTGATAAGCTTTGATGGAAACGAGTAAGCCTGCTTCCCTGCCAGCGACCCCGGGTGTGGTGCGAGCCGGGGCAGAACCACAGGCTGAAAATCCTTCCGGAGCTGCGATCTGAAAGTTGACCCAGCGTAAGCGAGCGAAACAAGTAGGAAAGCCGGAATTCCCCACCGTTACCAGGGGTACATGGATCGCCACCTGCAATGCAGGGGCCGCCCATGCAGCGGAGGTGCTTGCCCGAACGGCAGGAACCAGGGTGGTACCGCGGGAGTTATGATGTTGCGCTCTCGTCCCTGTGCTGGGACGAGATTTTTTATTCTCTAATTACATTGCGATGGTTAATTGACACCCTCAATCCACGCGATGATGGTTCTGGAGGTAGGAATGGCATTTCAAGATGTACCCAATAAAGTTGATTTTCAGGCCCAGGAGCTGGAAGTACTTAAATTCTGGAAAGAAAGCCGCGCCTTTGAGAAGATGGTTGCCATTCACAAAGGGCAACCGCGCTGGTCATTCATTGATGGACCGATCACTGCAAACAACCCGATGGGTGTGCATCACGGCTGGGGACGCTCTTATAAAGACGTAATGCTGCGCTTTCGCACCATGCAAGGGCATGAGATGCGCTACCAGAACGGCTTCGACTGCCAGGGTTTATGGGTCGAGGTCAATGTGGAGCGCGACCTGGGCTTCAAATCAAAGCTAGATATTGAGCAGTACGGGCTGGCTAAATTCGTATTGGCATGCAAGGAGCGCGTTCTGCGTTTTGCCGCGGTGCAAACCGAGCAGTCCATCCGCCTGGGATACTGGATGGATTGGAATGACACAGATATGCTAAAGGACCTGGCGCAGAAGCTGATGCAAGATCCTTCGCAGGTTATCACCGTGCCCGGCCCAAATGGACCTTTTACCGGTACCGTGGAGCAGGTGGTGGCTCACCTGGGCTTGCCTGAGCTGGGTGGCTCTTATTTCACCTTCTCCAACGAGAACAACTATATGATCTGGGCTTTCCTCAAGAAATGCTGGCAAAATGGCTGGTTGTACAAAGGGGATGACGTCATGCCGTGGTGTCCACGCTGTGCTACGGGTATCAGCCAGCATGAAATCGCCACGGAAGGTTACCAGGAGCTTACTCACCGCTCTGTGATCCTGCGCTTCCCTTTGCGGAACCGCGAGAAAGAATCACTGCTGGTTTGGACGACCACCCCCTGGACGCTCACCAGCAATGTGGCAGCTGCCGTTGGGCCTGAATTAACCTATGCCAGGGTAAAACAAGGGGATGAGGTGTTTTACCTCTCCAGGGGCACCCTGGATATGCTACAGGGCTCCTATGAATTACTCGGCGAGCTAAAAGGTACCGAGATGGGAGGCTGGATCTATGATGGCCCATTCGATGATTTAGATGCGGCCAAGATGCCGGGTGGTTATACTTATCTGGCGCAGCTGATCCGCGATGTAAAACAGAACGCCGTCCAGGCTCACCGCGTAATCCTTTGGGAGGCAGTGGGCGAGGAGGAGGGTACCGGGATTGTCCACATCGCCCCGGGCTGCGGTGCTGAAGACTTCCAGCTGGGCAAGGAATACCATATGCCGTTAATCGCTCCGCTTAACGAAGAGGGGGATTTCCTGGAAGGCTTTGGCTGGCTGAGCGGCATGCATGTCTCGGAGGTGGCTAATCCGATCTTCGAAGACCTCCGCCGTAAAGGCTTGCTGTACAGTGTGGTGCCCTACACCCATCGCTACCCGGTGTGCTGGCGCTGCAATACAGAGCTGGTTTTTCGCCTGGTGGACGAGTGGTTCATCAGCATGGGTGTCAGCTATGAGAAACCGCGGCAGGAGCTGACCAAGGAAGAAAAAGCAGCCAGCCTGCGCTACCAGATCATGGATGTGGTTGAGCAGATCAAGTGGATCCCTGAATTCGGCTTTGCACGGGAAATGGACTGGCTGCGTAACATGCACGACTGGATGATTAGCAAGAAGCGCTATTGGGGACTGGCCTTACCTATTTGGGAGTGCGAGGCTTGCGGGAATTTTGAAGTCATCGGCAGTGATGATGAGCTCAGGCAACGTGCCACGGCTGGTTTGGATGTGCTGGATGACCACACTCCCCATCGACCCTACATCGACGCAGTCACAGTAACCTGTTCAAAGTGCGCTGGAGAGATGAGGCGTGTCCGCGATGTGGGTAATCCCTGGCTGGATGCTGGGATCGTACCCTTCAGCACACTCGGCTACCGCACAGACCCAGAGTTTTGGAAGAACTGGTACCCGGCGCATTGGATCAGCGAATCGTTCCCAGGTCAATTCCGCAACTGGTTCTATTCCCTGCTGGCGATGGCCACAGTTCTGGATGGAACCCCGCCTTTCCTAGAGAATTTTGGATATGCCTTGCTGTTCGGCCCGGACGGCCGACCGATGCACAAAAGCTGGGGGAATATGATCGAATTTAATGAAGCTGCAGATAAGATGGGTGTGGACGTGATGCGCTGGCTGTTTTTAACCCACAAGCCAGAAACTGACTTGATCTTTCGCTATTCCAAGCCAAAAGACGACCCGCAGTCGGGCGTGCGCACGGGAGATGATGTACGGAAAGACTTCATCATCCCGCTGTGGAATGTCTATTACTTCTTCGCCAATTATGCCCGCCTGGATGGCTGGCAGCCTTCAGGTGGCTTTGACCCCAACTATCCGGAAGGCGACACCCCGCAGAGTGACAGCCTGCTGGATCGCTGGATACTGGCTCGCCTGAATGAAGTGGTTGAACAGGTAAATTCCCAGCTTGAAGCCTCAGACTTCATGGATGCTGCCCTGATCTGTGAAGTTTTCCTGGATGATTTATCGAATTGGTATGTTCGCCGCAGTCGCCGACGATTCTGGAAATCGGAGCACGATACTGATAAGAACACAGCTTATGCCACGCTCTATCATGTGCTGGTGAAATTTACCAGACTCCTGTCCCCCTTCATCCCGTTCATGGCCGAAGTGATCTACCAGAACCTGGTGAGAAGTGTTCAAGCCCAAGGCTATGAGAGCGTCCATCACACCTCCTGGCCGAAGGTAGATCCATCCACACTAGACGACACACTGGTTGAGCAAATGGATCTCGCCCGGCAGGTAGCGTCTCTGGGGTTGAGCGCTCGCAAGGGTGCCAATCTAAAGGTGCGCCAACCGCTCAGCAAGGTGATGGTTGTACAGCCCGGTAAGGCGGTCTTGCGCCAGGAGCTGGTGGACATCGTGGAAGATGAGCTGAATGTCAAGGCGATTGAGTTCGTTGAAAAGGAAGATGAGCTGGTCCAATACAAAATCCTGCCCGATAATAAGGTTTTGGGGCCGATGTATGGATCACGATTCCCCGAAGTAAGGGCAGCCCTAGCAGAGATTGATCCTGCCCACATTGCGGCCAGTGTGCGGGCTGGGCAGTCGGTAATCCTGGAGCTGGCTGGCGAGACGGTTGAGCTGGCCCCGGAAGCTGTGCTGGTGAACAGCGAACCTCGCCCAGGCCTGGCGGTGGCGTTTGGTAAGTCCTACATCGTTGGACTGGACACCAATATCACCCCTGAACTAAAGGCTGAAGGTCTGGCGCGCGAGATTGTCCGCCTGGTACAGGACATGCGCAAGAAAGCCGGTTTCAATATAGAAGACCGCATCACCACCTGGTACCAGGCAGAAAAAACGCTTGGAGATGTATTCAGTAGGTGGGGCGAATATATCGCTTCGGAGACGCTTACCACACAACTGCTTGACTCCCCGCCAGTTGATGGAGCCTACGTGGAAGAGTTCCAGCTCGAAGGTGAAAAGCTGGTGCTGGGAGTGAAACAGAAACAATCAGAACGATAATTGTAGTGAATAAATGATTGGCATGATTACTAGGTAAAAGGTTATGGGAGCGGTTCTTTTTATGGACCGCTCCTTATGTTTTATTCTGTTAAACTCCATGATCCCGCTAATAGGGATTATGGGAAGGTTGTTTAATAACTCCTCCACCAAATTGACTTTTATTTGGGGGATGTTGGGGTCACCTACACGGTCTTTGTGCGGAGGGGGTAGAATCGATATTTATGTCACAAAAATATAATTTAGGCATTCGTGCTTGGCTACGAGGGGAATTATAATGTAATGTTTTTAACTACTGACCCTCTGTTTGTAGATATACCTCAAATTAGCCTTAAAATATTGGGGAAAGAGCAGGGACCTGTACTCATCGGGCATGATCACCTTATCCAGCTCATCTTCCGCCCGACCCTGATTAACCACTTCCCCTGCCAGGGCGTCCAGGCTGTCAAGATAATCGAGCATCCAATCCAATTGGGAGATATCTGCCACCGGTCCATGGCCGGGTACGAAGATCGTTGCTCCGAGATTTTTAATCTCAGCATAAATCTGGCGGAGTTTCACCGGGTCGCATTCTTCTATATAAGGGTGGAATCCACTGAAGAGCAGGTCCTCCATGAACACGATCCCATCCTGGGGTAGGTATAAGATTGCATCATCAGCACAGTGACCGCCAGTGGAGGGTATAAGCCAGGCAGAGCGCTTCGAGCCTTCCAACACAAGTTTTCCTGTGAAGGTCAGTGTCGGCAGGCGGATCTGCAGGATCGGCAGGGCGGCAGCAATCCCCTGGAAATACGCATACATCAGCATGGCATTCTCCAATTCAACCTTATCCTGGATACCAGTTACTCGCTTTTCCACCGCACTCAAGCGTTCCTGGATCACCTCACTGTAGGCTTTGATCTCCTTGGGGCCTTCGGTGATGATCAGCTCTCGTGTTTCAACAGTGGAGATGACGTCTGTGTCAGCCGAAAATGCCTGGTTTCCCCAGATGTGGTCGTTATGGTAATGACTGTTGACCAGGTAGTGCACCGGGCGGCCGGTGAGTGTTTCTGCTGCAGCCCGCAGGTCGCTGGCTGCCGTCGGGGACATGAAGGCGTCATATACCAGGGTACGGTCGCCCAGATCGATGATGCCAGCGTTGCAAATCGCCCAACCAGCGGCTTTATTGACCGCGGCGTACACACCTTCCGACAGTTGTTCCAACATGAAATGGCTGGAGTTAAAAACATCTGACTTGTCCATCATCCCCTCCCCATCTGATTTTACGAACATCGCTTTGCCCTGGATATATCTTACTCTTTTTTGCGTAATTACTCAATCGGGTTGAGGCGATTACGAAGATCAACGGCGCCATCTTAAAAAGGAGACGGAACATAAAGTCCCTGCCACTACGTCTACAGATAGCCAGCCAGTGATCAACCACCGGCTTAAAATGACGTTTGTATTGTCAAGTGCAAGTGTCCGCACTTAAATCCAGGCCTACGTTTTCGAGTACAATTATTAAAACTCTCAACAAAAGAGCGACAGCTTATGAATCCAAAACTTACCCTGGCAATCATCGGCGGCTCGGGGCTGTACCATATGCCCGGGCTGAAAGATTCTACGGAGCATGAACTCACGACGCCCTTCGGAAAGCCTTCCGCTCCAATCATCACGGGCACGCTGGAAGGGATTGAGGTGGCCTTCCTGGCCCGCCATGGCATTGGCCATCATATTTCGCCAACCGAAGTGAATTACCGCGCCAATATCTATGCTCTGAAGATGCTAGGCGCTGAGCGAGTGGTGAGTATCTCAGCGTGCGGCAGCCTGCGCGAAGATTACATCCCTGGCGACCTGGTCATACCTGACCAATTATTCGATCTAACCCGTAACCGGCAACGTACGTTCTTTTCCGATGGACTGGTGGCGCATATTGGGGTGGCTGAGCCTTTCTGCCCTGATCTGTCTAACCAGCTCTACCAGGCTGTAGCGGCTACCGCAGCTCAGGTCCACCAGTGTGGGACGCTCATCACCATTGAAGGACCTCGCTTTTCGACCAAAGCGGAATCGAATGTCTACCGTTCGTGGGGCATGTCCATTATCGGGATGACCACCTCACCGGAAGCCTTTCTGGCCCGCGAAGCTGAGCTGTGTTACAGTGTGATGGCCCACGTCACCGACTATGACGTGTGGCACCTGGAAAAAGAACCGGTCAGTGTGGAAGCGGTGATCACAGTCCTGAATCGCAACACCCACATCGCCCAGCAGGCGATCGCCAACCTGGCAAGGAATCTCGAGCCAGAGCACCGGTGTGAGTGTGCCAACGCCCTGGCGACTGCCCTGATCACCCAACCGGAACGCATCCCACCTGCGACACGCCAAAAGCTGGACCTGTTGGTGCGAAAATACCTGTAACTTCAGCTTGAGCAAAAACCCCGTCTCTTCAACTGACCGTACTGAACAGCGCCTGCTGATCCTGGCAGGGGCTTTCATGGCAGTATTTTCCCTGGCCCTGTCCTTATCGAATGCGGCCCGGCTGCGCACCTGGCAGGTGGATTACCGCTGGGTGCACTGGCTGGGGTTCGCCGTGTGGCTCATCGTTGCCTGGTTACTCCACCAGCAGCTCGCCCGCCACCTTCCCGATCGTGACCCTTTTCTCTTTCCAATCACAGCCCTTCTAAGCGGATGGGGATTGCTGACGATCTGGCGCCTATCAGACGGCCTGGGGCTACGGCAGAGTGCCTGGTTATTGCTGATCGGGATCGCCTTCATGCTGGCCATCCGCTTCGACCGCACGGGTGAAAATGGCCGCATCCTGGAATACCTGCGGCGTTTCAAATACGTTTGGCTGACCTCTGGGCTGCTACTAACAGCTGCTACGCTCTTCCTGGGGACAAACCCGATGGGGGGCGGGCCACGCCTGTGGCTGGGTTGCTGTGGTTTATACTTTCAACCTTCCGAGCCCCTCAAGCTGCTTTTGATCATTTACCTGGCCGCTTACCTGGCAGACCGTCAGGTGACACAGGCGTCTTCCACCAGACTGCTACCCTTATTAACCCCCACGCTGCTCATGACTGGATTGGCATTGCTTCTGCTTGTTTTTCAACGCGACCTGGGAACCGCAGCTTTGTTCATGGTGCTTTATGCAGTGGTCGTTTACACGGGTACCGGTAAGAAGCGCGTGCTGCTGGCCAGCCTGGTGATACTGCTCTTAGCGGCAGCCGCTGGTTATGCATTATTTGATGTGGTCAGCCTGCGGGTGGACGCCTGGATCAACCCTTGGCTTGATCCTGCTGGTCGCTCGTACCAAATCGTGCAATCACTGCTGGCGGTGGCGAATGGAGGTTTATTCGGCCGGGGTGTGGGAATGGGCAGTCCGGCTTTGGTGCCCATTGCTCAATCAGACTTCATCTTTTCAGCAGTCAGCGAGGAGATTGGGCTGGTAGGTGCGCTGGGCGTCCTGGTCTTGTTAGCACTGCTGGTCAGCCGGGGGATGCGCCTGGGAATGAAATCGGGAGACCTGTTTCACCGGCTGCTAGCAATCGGGCTGGTGGTGCACCTGGTGGGGCAGAGTATTTTGATCATCGCCGGCAACCTGCGCGTGTTACCGCTTACCGGGGTTACCCTGCCTTTCGTGTCCTATGGGGGTTCGTCACTGTTTGTGTCATACTTTGAGCTATTATGCCTGCTGTTGATCAGCAACCGCCAGGAGGAGCTCATAGAATTTCAGCCCACGGTATTGAAAGCCCAGACCAATCTTAACCTGTTGATCTCGGCGGGCCTTCTAGCTGGGCTGGCAGTGACAGCCCTTGCCGCCGGCTGGTGGAGCCTGGTGCGTGGCCCTGACGTGCTTACCCGCACCGATAACGCACGCCGGACCATTGCCGATCGCTATGTTAAGCGAGGCTCGATCCTGGATAACCACGGGCAGATATTGGCAGAATCACTGGGGCAACCTGGCGATTACACACGCCAGTACAATTACCCTGCCCTCAGCCCCTTGCTTGGGTATACCGACCCGGTGTATGGGCAGGCTGGCGTGGAAGCCAGCCAGGATAATTACCTGCGTGGACTACAGGGTTACCCGGCATTGACCACCTGGTGGGAGCACCTGCTTTACGGGCAGCCACCCCCAGGATTGGACATCAGCCTGAGCCTTGACATGGACCTGCAAGCCAAAGCTGACGATCTGTTGAAAGGCCACAAAGGTGCGTTGGTGCTGCTGAACGCCCGAACAGGCGAAATCCTATCTATGGCTTCCAGCCCCAGCTTTGATGCCAACCAGCTGAGCAGTAGCTGGAATGAGTTATTGAATGACCACAATGCTCCGCTGTATGATCGGGCAGCCATGGGGTTGTATCCAACGGGGAATTCACTGGCACCCTTCCTGCTGGCAGCCACTGGGATGGATCCATCCAGCAACTATCCAGGGACGGTTGGGACGGAGTGTGCCCTGGTTCCAGTTGGCAATGCTTGGGGTGATCTGGTTGCCGCTGGTTGCGATAGTTCACTAAAGAAGTTGGTCGCGAGTATGAGTAACCAGGAAATGCTCGATCTGCTAGACAAGCTGGGGCTCTTCACCGCGCCAGCATTTCAAGTTGAGACGCTAAGCTCAAGCATGCCGGCTAACATTACAGATACCATTACATACCTGTCTGGCCAGAGCTCGATCAAAAATCCAGAGCCAGCGCTCCTGGCAAGCCCACTTCAAATGGCACTAGCTGCCGCTACTTTAAGCAATCACGGCGAGCGACCCGCTCCTCGATTGGTGATGGCAGTGGATACCCCACTGTCGGGTTGGATCACTTTGCCGCTTACCTCCCAGGCTGTGCAGGCATTATCAGAAATTAGTGTCAATCGTACCGTAGGAGGCGCCGTTTCCGAAGATTTGCCCATCTGGCAGCTGGTAACATCAATTAAAAACACTCCTAGTGCGAGCACAAGCACTGATCAGGGCTCGTTAGGCAGCTCCTGGTACCTGGGAGGCACTTCACTAGAATGGAGTGGAGCGCCGCTGGCTTTAGCGGTTGTGATCGAAGAAAATAACCCCCAGCTGGCCCGGCAGATTGGCCACTCCTTGTTGCAAACAGCCATCTCACCTTAATCATGAAACAATATCAGTATATTAATTATATTAATTCTCTTGACATACTGTATATTATACAGTATAATGTGACAAAGGATGATTGATATGGAAAATACGCAAACCATTGAAAACATGATACTGGAAATGCGGCGCGGGGTGATCGTCCTGGCGGTTCTCAGCCAGTGTGAGCAGGAACAATATGGTTACTCACTGATGAAATCCTTATCGGATAAAGGGCTCGAAATCGACCAGGGCACACTCTACCCCTTGCTGCGGCGGCTGGAATCACAGGGTTTGCTCAGCTCCAACTGGCGCCTCGAGGATGCCCGCCCACGCCGCTATTATGTGATCAGCCAGGAAGGTCAGGCAATCCTGCCAAGGCTCATCACCGAATGGGAAGCCATGGTCCAGATGATGGGACTGATGTTGAAATCGTAACGAGGAGAATAAAAATGGATACTATGATAGATCGCTACCTAGCAGCCGTTAGTGACAATTTACCTGCCAAACAACGCAAAGACACTGTGACCGAGATCCGTTCTCTAATCCAGGATGCATTGGAGGATCGCAGTAAAGCCGAAGGTCGGGCACCCGATGACGAGATGATGGCGGCGGTGCTCAAACAATTTGGCCCACCCGAAAAAATCGTAGCCCCCTACCTGCCGGAAAAATACCTGATCGGGCCACGGCTCTTCCCCACCTTCATGCTGGTATTGCGCATCGCCCTGCCCATCATTGCAGTCCTGGCTATGGTAGGATTTTGGGTCGGGCAGTCGCAGGCAGCTTTCATCTCTGGTGCTGAGCTACTGGCCGATATCATCAAATCCTTGGGAACTGCCTTATCGGCGGTCGTGCAGGCTTTCGGCAATATCGTCCTGATCTTCGCCATCCTGCAGTGGGCTCTGCCAGAATTCAAGTTGCCGGCCAAGGAGGCTGAATGGGAACCACACAGCCTGAAAGCCATCAGCCAACCTGATAAGATCAAGCGTGGTGAGCTGATTACGGAGATTATCTTCACCTTTCTGGGATTGATTATCTTCAACTTTTACCTGGACAAGGTGGGCATCTACAACCTGGTCGGTGGTCAGTGGGTGATGACACCCATCCTGGAGCCCGCTTTCAATGCCTACATCCCTTGGTTCGACCTGCTGTGGACCCTGACCATTGTGCTGGATGTGGTCCTGCTGCGCAGGAATGCCTGGCAAACCGGGTCAAGGTTGTTCTCCATCGTGCTGAGCGGTTTGAACATCGCCCTGGCTGTCAGCCTGATGATGAATATCCCTTACCTGTACACGCTGCAAGGAGCCCTGGGCATGCAAGGTGTGGAAGGTATCCTACAATCGCTGCTGAATCAGGCTTTGATCATCGTGTTTGGTATCGTGATTATTGTCAGTGGAGTCAAGATCATCCAACAAGTGATCCGCCTGGTGCGCCCCAAACCTGTTTTGGAATAGAAGATTTCTTTGAATAAACAACACACCGGCGGTTAAATCATGCAGATTTATCGCCGGTGGATTTTTTAATAAATCAAATCTTGTTGCACCATTCTGGGTTTCTATATATACTAGACTCCATTCAATTGACCGGGTCAATTTCACATGACTGGCCCAAGCACAATGGTATTCGCCAGGGCACAATCTCCGTAAGGCGATTCCAATAGCTTACCCGGATTCTCCTCCTGTAATCGGATGACCAGTGTGGTCATACAGGCACTCAGACGGATACCTAGATTAAGAGAAACCACCCTACGGTGTGACACTCGACGCTACCCTGGCGACATGGGGCTTGTTTTTTGTAACTTAGTTCAGAACGATTGATCCTTCACACAAGATTTTCTAAATTCCTAGGAGGCTAAGCATGAGCTGGTATATCACCTGTTGGAAGAAGTATGTGGATTTTAGCGGCAGGGCAAGAAGAAGAGAGTACTGGTGGTTCTACCTGGTTAATATCATCATTGCCTGGATCTTGGCGATGATTGCCCTGTTTACGAGCAACGAAAACCAGGCGTCACCATTTTATTGGGTCATCGTTTTATACAGCTTTGCAATCATTCTGCCCAGCCTGGCTGTGCAGATCCGACGGTTGCACGATGTAGGTAAAAGCGGTTGGTGGATTTTTATTTCTCTCATCCCGTTTATTGGTTCCCTGTGGCTGCTGGTATTAATGCTCACCGACAGCCAGTCAGGCAGCAACCAGTATGGGCCGAATCCAAAGGAAGCGCCTGCCGTTCCTGCATCTGTGTAAAGGTCTTCTAAAGAAAAATCTCAGCGTAACTTAGCGATTGCAGAGTCGCTCAAGCTCTGCATTAGCTGAAGGATTTTCATTTGTTTGGAGCTTGACTCGATCATTCGGCGGCCAGTTAATTGCGACTGGCTTCCGTTTTTTTACCTTGTTTGCTAAGCATCCATTATTTATCCGGGAATAGTCTATAATGAAACGCAAAGCAGAATTAAATACCGCTTGCCCATGCATAAATTGCAGAAACTACAAGTCTTATTGAGTATTTGCCTGAGCCTGACATTGCTCGCTGTTCAGGCAGGCACTACAACGAGGAAGGCAGCGCCGGCTTTCAGCGCGCCAGTGTTGAAATGGCAACGAGGTGGCTGCTATAACTCATGGTGTGAAACAGGCTGGTATTCCTCCCCGGCCACCGCTGACCTGGACGATGATGGGCAGGTGGAAGTGATTGCCTCAGCCTATTCTATTTTCGTGCTGAATGGAGAGACTGGCATGCTCGAGTGGAAGGTTTCATCCGGGCATGACCGCTCAGAGCCTAATGCATCCAATGTCGGGCGAACCTGGCCTGGCATTGTCGTCGCGGATGTGGACCAAGATGGGGATGAAGAAATCGTCACCGCCCACGGTGGCGGATGGGTGTCAGTGTACACTGCACAGGGATATTTCGAGCCAAATTGGCCCCAGCGACCATCAGACCATGAGCTACGTGGTTTATCAGCCAGTGACCTGGATGGTGACGGATCGTTGGAAATCATCGTGACTGGCGCGGTGGGCAACCGGACCAACACCTGGATTTATGAAGCCGATGGGACGCTCCGGCCAGGCTGGCCTCAATTGAGCAACGACAGCGGGTATGCCTGGGGCGTGTACAATGCCAATGCCTCGGTAGGTGACCTGGATGGGGATAAACATAATGAAATCGTCGTACCTTCCGATGTCCATTACATCTGTGCTTACGAAGCCAACGGTATGCAGATTCCTACAAACGAGATTTATGGCGGCAAAGCTTGGGGAAAGGTGGGCGTATGGGAGAGGCTGGAAACCGAGCTGCGCGGCTGGGGTCAGTGCAACGGAGTGCGAGTGGAAAGCTTCCGCACCAACTTTGCCGATGGGCCAAGTGTCATTGCTGACGTGAATGGCGACGACGTGAATGAAGTAGTGGTAACGGGTAATACATACGACTGCAGCACTGATCCATATACAAGCAAATATGATGGCGTTTTTATCCTGAACGCAGACCGAAGCCGCTTCAATGACGGCAACTTTGACTGGCAGACTGTACCAATCGACACAGGTGCCCCACTGGCGGAGAATTACAACCTCATTGAAAGCGCTCAGCCAAATCCAGCCGTAGCCGACCTGGATGCCGATGGCCATTTGGAGATCATTTATGCTTCATACGATGGGCGGGTGCATGCATTCTGGCTTGATAAAAGTGAGCAAGGCAGTTGGCCATATTCTGTCACACAGCCTGCAGAAGGTTTTATTCGTTTTGCCTCCGAGCCAGCCATTGCCGACCTGGATAATAACGGCCAGGCTGAAGTGATCTTCAGCTCCTGGACACAAAAAGGTAGTAATCATACGGGCAAGCTGCACATCCTGGATTATTTGGGCAATCCGATCTACGAAGTGGACCTGCCAGCAGCTTTCGGAGGCAGAGACTGGAATGGCGCACTCCCCGCCCCGACCCTGGCAAATATCGATTCTGATGATAACCTTGAGGTCATCCTGCTGACGGCCAGCTCGGGAGTGGTAGCGTATGACATGCCTGGCACAGCGGAAGCACTGATCCTGTGGGGTACAGGCAGAGGGGATTATCAGCGGGATGGATACCTTGCGAATGCAGTCAGGCCAAGTTTACATGATTCGACGAAGGTTGCCAGCTCGTGGCGTATTGCACCTGGTGAGTTATTCACCTATACCATAACCCTACACAATCCTGGTCAGCTTATCTACAACGCCAGCATGACAGATGTGTTGCCGCCGCTGGTGTCTTATGCCGATAACCTCTGGGCATCCTCAGGCAGTGCTACTTATTCCGACGGTGTGGTTTCCTGGACTGGACCTGTTAATTCTGCTGAGGATGTGCTCATTCGTTTCACTGCCATCATGGATAGCAGCATCACCGAACCAGTGGTGGTCGTCAACACAGCACAAATTTCAGACGGCCTCGGTCACAGCTGGCTGCCCAAAGCGCGCGTGTATGTTTTGGGCAAGGCGATTTTCTTGCCCCTTGTTGGGCATTAGCCAATGTATCGATCCGATTGACTTTCTAAATTTATAAGTGAGGTGATATGCGCCACCCATTGTTGTGCCTCCAAGCGGAAGATCAAAAGAAAGCCTTTATCATCCTGCTCAGCCTGACCATAGTGATCATGCTGGTCATGAACCTGATCGGGGCGCCATTGACCACAACCACTGCGCCGGCAGGCATCGTCTCATTTGAACTGGCCTTTACGCCCTCACGTGCCGAAGATATTCTCAGCTCATGGAACCCAGATAGCCAGCTCAGGGCAGCCTTCATCCAGGGGCTTGATTTCCTCTTTCCATTGGTATACAGTGCTGCACTCGGGTTGGGCTGTATCTTGGCAGGGCGGGTTTTACTCGAGCGGAGAAAACCACTTGCTACCTGGGGGCTCATCCTGGCTTGGGCGCTGGTCGTGGCGGCAGCATGCGATTACCTGGAAAATATAGCCCTGGTCACTGAGTTGTTCGGTAAAGTGATATCTCCATACCCCCAAATTGCAGGCATATGTGCTTTGTTAAAATTCTCGGTAATCATTATTGCTATCATCCATATTCTGTATGGACTGGTGGTTCGCCTGACTACCAGGCCAGTGGCAGGTAATGCAACTTGATAGACAACAAAGCGTATATAAGAATAAAACAATGATATATGGAGGCAATCATGAATAAGAAATTTTTGCTCGTTCCCCTGGTCGTACTCACCCTGGTTAGCCTGGCATGTTCAGTGACCATCAACCTGCCGGATACCAAAACGAAAGTTGGAGATACAGTGTCAGAAACCATCAACGTGCCTCTGCCATCCAACCAGACAGTGCCAGCAGAGGTAAGTATCAGCTTTGGGGCCGGTACCCTTAAGATTCAGCCTGGCGCTACCGAAGGGATCATCAGTGGCTCTGCGCGCTACAATGTTGCTGAGCTGAAACCGGTCGTCACCACCAATGGGAATTCTGTCAGCGTAACCCAAGGTAGTTTTAAATTGAAAGGCCTGCCAACCTTCGGTTCTGATGTTGTTAATGAATGGGATTTGGCCTTTGCCAATACCCCGATGAGCCTGGTGATCAAGGCCGGCGCTTATGAAGGCAATTATGAGCTGGGTGGGTTATCCATCAATCGCCTGGAAGTGACCGATGGAGCTTCCAAGGTAAGCTTAGGATTTACTACCCCTAACCAGGTGGAGATGACCACCTTGAAGTACAGCACCGGAGCGTCAGAAGTAAAGATTAGCGGATTGGGCAATGCCAATGTCGACGCGGTGTCCTTCACTGGCGGGGCAGGCAGCTATACGCTTGATTTCAGTGGAACCTTGCAGCGGAATATGACGGTCAGCATAGATTCGGGAGTCAGCAGCGTCACCATCCTCGTTCCCACGGGAGTGGCGGCCCAGGTGACCTCGGAAAGCTCACTTACTTCGGTGATGTCCTCCAGCAGCTGGCAACAGTCGGGCAACACCTACCAGCAGTCCGGCAGCGGATATAAAATCACCATCCTGGTAAAGATGGGGGCTGGAAGCCTGCAATTGGAAAATAGCAAGTAAAGGAATAAAAAAGCTGGCAGTAAGTTCGCCAGCTATCATCTTAAATAGCAATTCATGTGATAATGAATCAGGCTGCCCCTTTTCATGAGACGGGCAGCCTGAACCTTTATAATTATTCGTTCGCCTTATAACCGGGACCTTTGGTATAAAAATAATAATTCAGGGGGATATCCTTGGTCAAATCCACCACTTCACCCGCAGCCAATTCACGCGTGGTGTTCAGCACCACCGGTTTTCCATGGTGGTCAACGCCTTCATAATGCCCGCTGAGACCCACCAAATTGACCCGTTCACCTCCCTTGGCGGTATATGCCGAAGGGACTTCATCTTCGGGGAAGATGGCTTCGAAGGGGCATTCTGGGATACACGCCCCACAGTCGATGCACGTATCCGGGTCGATGTAAAACAGGGGGTACTGGTCGATGGGCTTCCCACCGACGATGCACTCTACCGGGCAGACATCCACACAGCCAGAATCACGCAGGCACAAGCTTGTAATGATATGGGTCATAATTGAATCCTCCTTTTTAAATTATCAATATCGTCCTTCTATTGGATACAAAACACGTATTGCAGCATAAAAAATTTTATTCTGGCAGCACCCCTTTGTCAAGCAAATACCATTAGAAGCCCATTAAGGTAGCGATGGATAATTTTCAGGCTGGATCTTATCAATATTAAAAGTTCATCATCTTCATTTGCTTGACAAGTACTCTTAATCTTATTATTATCCATCCATACTATCAATTATATCTTGTTCAATAGGAGGACATATGATTTACGAGATTTTAAACAAAGTTGACCAGAAACTACACATCGATACCGCTCAAGCACATTGCGACATCCCGTGTGGGATCTATGACCCGATCATCGCCCAGATCAGCGCTTTGACCGTAGTTCGCATGCTTGACCTGATGACCGAGTTTGAAGCGAAAACTCCAGATCGCAACAAGGAATATATGAACAGCATGGCCCGCTACATTGCCGTTAAGGAAGAGCACGCAGAACGTGCCAAGGCAGAGATCCGGGTAATCTGGGGTGATTATCTCAAAGCCCAGCACCTTGAAAAATATCCCAATGCTCATGCCCTGGTACACAAGATCATGCAGCAGGGCTCGAAAGTGCGCCAGACCACCGACCGTGAGCAAGCCACCCAGCTGGTGGAAGCCATCAATGAATTTGCCCAGATGTTCTGGGAGACCAAAGGGATCGCCACAAAGCGCGCCAAGGCACCCTACGCCCCGGCATTGGAGCTTGTTTACCCGGCCTTGTAATGCTTAAATTCTTGAAAATCGTGGGGGAAAGCCTTTCCCCCGGTTTCGAGCATGGGGATTTTGTCCTTGTGAGCAAAATCCCCTTTTTGTTCTCTCCTCCCGCTGTAGGAGACGTTATCGCTTTTCACCAGCCAGGCTACGGCACGTTAATCAAACGTATCCAGGCGGTGGATACTACAGGCATGGTTGAAGTGATCGGTACCCAGCCGGATAGCACCGACAGCCGCGTTTTTGGGCCTGTCAGGCGCAAGAATATTATCGGCAAGGTTGTCTGGCATATCCACAAGACCTGAACGCCTGCCGCATGACAACCAGGATTGGTGAATTTCGTCTATAATAAGCCACCGTAGATGGATTCACCCAAGCACCCCCCTGTTCCACCCATTTTAGCCATCATTATCGGCATCCTGGCGGTCTCAACTGCCTCGATATTCATCCGCTTCGCCCAGCAGGAAGCCAGCTCGCTGGTGATCGCCGCCTGGCGGCTGACCATCGCCTCTCTCATCCTGGTGCCGGTCGCAGCCACCAGGCAGAAACGCGAGCTGACCTCACTTAAACGTCCTGAGCTTCTTCTGGCATTGCTTTCAGGCATCTTCCTGGCGTTACATTTTGCCACCTGGATCACTTCATTGCAATACACAACGGTGGCCAGCTCAGTGGTGCTGGTGAGCACGATCCCGCTCTGGGTGGCACTGCTCTCGCCATTTACCATCAAGGAACCCATCACGCGGGCGGTGTGGATCGGCTTGATCCTGGCCCTGGTGGGAGGCGCGGTGGTAGCTGTCAGCGATTCCTGCACGATCTCTGCAGGCAGCATAGCCTGCCCGAGCCTGATAAATTTCATGCAGGGAAAGGCATTCCTGGGTGACATGCTGGCGATCTGCGGGGCCATCGCCGGAGCGGGTTACTTGCTGATCGGCCGGAAGCTGCGTGCCAAAATGTCACTGGTCGGTTACATCTCACTGGTCTATGGCATGGCAGCGGTAGTGCTGGTCATTATTATGCTTTCAGCCGGGGAGAAAGCGTTTGGTTACTCTCCACAGATCTATTTATGGTTGATCCTGCTGGCGGTCATCCCGCAGCTGATTGGCCACTCCACCTTTAATTGGGCCTTGGGCTACCTCTCCGCTGCGTTTGTCTCCATCACACTCTTGGGTGAGCCAATCGGGTCGACCATCCTGGCATATTTCATCCTGGATGAAAAACCCACCTCCCTCAAGCTGTTGGGCGGGGGGTTAATCCTGGTGGGGATATATATTACTTCACGGTCAGAAGTGGGAAAAACCCCCGAGCTCCCAGATTGAATGGTCGATACAGATGGTGATTTATACCTCTCATCGCGGTTAATTTCGCGTCCTGCAGGATCGACGGGTGATGCGGGTAAGGTGTAGAGACTTCTAAGCAGGGTGCTTGCCGGGGAAGAAGTAAAAGATTGCGAATCGCTGGCGCAGGCTGGAAGAGCAGGGAAAAGTTGATGTATACTAGGATAAATCTCCACATCGACTAGACTATTGGTAAATGACACCACCTAAAACACAGAACTCCCCGATCAGGGAAATTTCATCAGGGCAGGGATATGACGGCATCGTCGACGAAGGCGCCGGCTGTGCTGTACGTTTCCAGCGCTTCCTGTGGGATTTTGTTGGGATCTTCCTGCTGGCATTCGCTCTTCTCACCCTGATTGCACTCTTTTCGCTGCCTACTTCCGGTGGCACCCTGCTCACCTTGTGGCGCAACTTCATCAGGCATGCCTTCGGATATGGGGCCATCCTGGTAGCCCTAGGCAGTGCAGTAGCCGGTATCCTGGTGCTGCGCTTACATTCGTCACACTCAGGCGTCAACGGAGAACCAGTCGCCTCAGCGGACAGGAAGATTCCCTGGGGCCGCCTCATCGCCCTGGAAGTGGCTGCTTTCGCCGCCCTTGGCTTGCTGACCGTGATCGGTGGGCGGCTGGTAGGGAGGGCTGAGCAAGGCCTGGATGGAGGTTTTGTAGGCTGGGGTTTAGCCGATTTAATGGCATTGGGGCTGAGAGCCATCGGCCTGGACCGTAATCTGTGGGGAGGGATCGTCTTTGGAGTGATCCTGCTGGTATGCCTACTGTATGGGATGGGATTGGTACCAGCTTTGTATAAATCTCTGCAAAAAATAACCACCACCAAGCCACCCAGCCCGGTGGTTAGTGAGCCGGTGGTCAGCGTTGCACCTTCAACGGCAGGGGCAGGCGCCAGCCCCATGCGGGCTGAGAGTAAGAAGCGCCGTACGCTGGTGCCGACTGAATTCCGGAAACGCCTGGTGGCTGCCAACGAACCAGCAAAAAATCTACCTCCGCCTCAGCGGGATGAACATCTGCCATCGCTCGATATGCTGGTGAAAGACCAACAAGATCGACCGGACGAACGCAACATCAACCAAACCGCTGGGATGATCGAGAAATCGTTGGCGGAATTCGGTATCCCCGCCAAGGTGGTCGGGTACCGGGTGGGGCCAACGGTAACCCAGTTTGCAGTCGAGCCAGGATTTCTTGAAAAAGGCAGCTCCGACGAAGAACAGGCGAACAAGATTAAAGTACGCGTAGCACAGATTGCAGGCTTGCGGCGCGACCTGGCATTAGCCCTGTCGGCTGAGCGCTTGCGGATCGAAGCACCCGTCCCTGGCCGACCGTATGTGGGCATCGAAGTACCGAATAACCGCACCAGCATGGTAAAACTGCGCTCAATCCTTGAAACGGAAGCTTTTTACAAGGTGAACTCCCCACTGGCCATCGCCCTGGGGCGAGACGTAAGCGGCCTTCCCGTGGTAGCTGACCTCAGCACCATGCCACATTTGTTAATCGCCGGCACCACCGGCTCCGGGAAGTCCGTCTGCATTGCAGCCATCACCACCTGCCTGGTGATGAATAATACGCCTGATGATTTGCGCCTGGTGATGATCGACCCAAAAATGGTTGAGCTGATCCGCTTCAATGGCTTGCCGCACCTGTTCGGAAAGGTTGAAACCGACATTCAGCGTATCCTGGGTGTCTTGCGCTGGGTGGTAGCCGAGATGGACCGGCGTTATAAGCTTTTAGAGGAAACCCACGCTCGAAATATCGACTCATATAACCGTAAGGTTCGACGGCATAAGCTGGTTGCACCCTTACCCCGCGTCGTGGTATTGCTGGATGAGCTGGCTGACCTGATGATGACTGCCCCTGACCAGACCGAGCCAATGTTGATCCGCCTGGCACAACTGGCGCGGGCCACAGGCATCCACCTGGTAGTTGCGACCCAACGTCCCAGCACCGACGTGGTGACTGGCTTGATTAAGGCCAACTTCCCGGCCCGCATATCGTTCGCGGTGGCTTCCTCGGTAGACTCGCGCGTGATCCTCGATACAGGTGGTGCCGAAAGCTTGCTTGGGCATGGAGACATGCTATTCATGCCCCCCGAAGTGGCCGCACCCGTCAGAGTACAGGGGGTGATGGTTTCCGACAGTGAAGTGGAGAAAGTGATCACCTACTGGCAAACCATCCATCCCCTCGAACAAGGAGTCGTGCCTCCCTGGGAGGATTTCCTCAAAGAAGAAGCTGTGCTGGCAGACCGGGATGAGCTGGTGAAGAAAGCCATCGAGATGCTGCGCGGAGAAAAACGCACCAGTGCTTCGATGCTCCAACGCCGCCTACGCATTGGCTACCCGCGCGCGGCGCGCTTAATGGATGAGCTGGAAGAAATGGGTGTGGTTGGCCCTGCCCAGACAGGCGGCCGTGAGCGTGAGGTATTGCTGGAGAACGACGAAACAGAAGATGAATGAGTCCATCGGGGGTGTTTTATCTTGACATCCGCTGCTGCATGAGATAGCATACGTGAGTTTAATTTAGCGTTGGAAAGGTAGCGTGACCCATCCGTTGGAACAATCTCAACCTAAAAAACAAAGAATGACCTTATCAGACCGGGCTCGAATAGTATTTAAAGGAGTCCTCGACCCATTCGGGGCATTCTTTAACCGCCTGGGAATCTACCCGAATACGATGACGTTGATTGGTGTGGGTGGAAATGTTGTGGCAGCCGTTTTGCTGGCCCTGGGATACATTACTGTGGGTGGCATCCTCGTTTTACTCATGGGGCTGGTGGACACACTCGATGGCACCATGGCACGTTTACGCGGTATGCCTACGGATTTTGGAGCCTTCGTAGATTCGGTCTCTGACCGATATTCAGAGCTGATCATCCTGGGGGGACTGCTGTATCACTTCGCCCATCAAGCCGATTGGATTTCTGTGATCGGGATCTATATCGCAGCCAGCGGGTCGGTGCTGGTATCTTACATCAGGGCGAGGGGCTCAGCTGTAGGGATGGATACCAAGGTTGGATTCCTCAGCCGCTTTGAACGCTACCTGGTACTGGCACCTACCCTGATCCTGAGCATCCCGATGGTGGGGGTGTGGATCATCGCCGTGCTGGCTAATGTTACTGCCATACAGCGCATCGTGGACGTGCGGCGGCAAGCTCACGAACAAAACAAAATCTTGCGGAAAGATAACTCGAATACCAAATAGTAAGGAGAGGTCGCCATGCCAAGTGGTATACCCAGCGGTTTTTTTATCGGAACATTTTATCTCAGATTTTATGGCATCATCCTGATGCTTGGTGCCCTTGCTGCAGCCTTCCTGGCCGAGCATGAGGCCAAACGCAAGGGATTAAAAAGCGAATTCGTCTGGGACGCTTTGATCTGGGTGCTGATCGCTGGCATTATCGGGGCACGCTTGTGGCACGTCTTTACCCCACCCCCATCCATGCAGGCTATGGGCTATACCACCCAGTATTACCTGACCCACCCACTGGCACTGATCAACACCCGCGCTGGCGGATTAGGCATCCCGGGGGCGGTGATCGGGGGAGCAATTGGTTTATACCTGTATTCCCGCCATCGCAAGATGAGTTTCTTAATCTGGGCAGATATCGCTGCACCAGCAGTCGCCCTGGCCCAGGCCATTGGCCGTTGGGGTAACTACTTCAACCAGGAGCTGTACGGGAAACCCACCAACCTGCCATGGGCTGTCACCATCGCCCCTGAGAACCGGGTGCCCGGTTATACCCAATACTCAACCTTCCAGCCGCTATTCCTGTATGAATCAATTTGGAACCTGCTCAACATGGGGCTCTTGCTGTGGATGTCGAGAAAATTTGAAGGGAAATTAAAAGACGGGGATATCTTCCTGACCTACCTTGTGCTTTATCCCATCGGCAGGTTCTTCCTGGAATTCCTGCGCCTGGATGCACCCCGTTTTGGCACGATCAATATCAACCAGATGTTCATGCTGGTTGTAGCCCTGGTTTCGGGCTTCGTGCTATTCTGGCGATATCGCAAACAGGACGTCATTCCCCCGGCAGATACAGAAACACCCAGCCAGCCATCAGTCAACTGATCATCACACCATGCGCTGCTGCGGATAAAAATGCGGGTTGAATGATCCAGACTGATAAGCTCAGTAAATCATTTAATAATTTCATCGCTGTGGACCAGGTCAGCCTGGAGGTCCGCTCAGGAGAAGTGCTGGCATTGCTAGGGCCTAATGGTGCAGGGAAGACCACTACTTTGCGTATGCTGACTTCCGTGCTCAAACCCACAGGCGGTTGGGCGCGCGTGGCGGGCTACGATGTCGTCACACAACCTGCGGAGGTGCGGGCTTCAGTGGGCGTCTTGACTGAACAACATGGCCTGTATGGTCGAATGAACGCCCTGGAATACCTGGATTTCTTCGGACAGATTTACCACATGGATAGCGCAACCCGCCAGGTGCGGACCGCTGAGCTGCTGGAGCAATTTGGATTGTTTGAAGACCGCAGGCGAAAAATTGGTGAATACTCCAAGGGCATGCGACAGAAGCTGGCCCTGGCGCGGGCACTGATCCATGACCCACCGGTGCTGCTGATGGACGAACCGACTTCTGCCATGGACCCGGAGAGCGCTCGGTTGGTGAGGGATGCAATCCACGGGCTGCGTAGTGCCAAGCGCACCATCATCATCTGCACCCACAACCTGGCTGAAGCGGAAGAGCTGGCCGATAAGATCGCCATCATCCAGCATGGGCGCATTATCATCCTTGGCCAGGTCGAGGAGCTTAAAAATCACCTGTTAGGGGCAGCTCAATTCGAAGTACGCCTGGGAGCAGCGATAGATCTCTCCCAGCTCAACCTGCCGGCATCGATCAGCCTGCTCCATCATGGTGAGAACTGGTTCCAATATGAAACTGAGACCCCTGTGCGGGCCAATCCGCAGGTCGTCCAATACCTGGTGAACCAGAATGTCCCCGTGATGGGCTTAGCAGAGATCCCGCGTAGCCTGGAAAAAGTCTATCTGCAAGCTGTTGGTGCTGGCGAGAATGGCAACCACACCCCTGGGAAGGACGCATCAGGAAGGATCGGCAAAGGGAACACTCATGCTGGATAACATCCGCCCCGCCCTGATCATCACCCGCCGTGAGATCCGCGATCAGCTGCGCGACTGGCGTATCATCCTACCCATCGCGGTTCTAACGATCATTTTTCCATTCCTGGCCAACTTCACTACCCGCCGTATCCTGGAATTTGTCCAGCGTTATGGGGCCACCCTGATTGCCGAGCGCTTCATCCCCTTCCTGTTGATGATCGTGGGGTTTTTTCCCATCTCCATCTCACTGGTGATCGCCCTGGAAAGCTTTGCCGGAGAATCTGAACGGCGTACGATCGAGCCATTGTTGAGTAGCCCGCTTAATGATGGGCAGCTGTATCTGGGAAAATTGCTGGCCTGTGTAATCACCCCTTTGATGGCAGCCTACCTGGGCATGGGGGTGTACCTGGCGGGCATCTACCGCCTGAGTAGCTGGCGGCCTGAACCCATGTTCCTGGTGCTGATCATCCTGCTGACAGCAGTCCAGGCCCTGGTGATGGTATGTGGGGCAGTGGTCATCTCCACCCAAACCACCTCGGTTCGGGCAGCCAATTTACTGGCTTCCTTCATCATCATCCCGGTAGCTTTGTTGATCCAGATTGAATCGGTGATGATGCTGTGGGCAGACTACAACGTGTTGTGGTGGGCTGTGCTGGCCCTGGTGGTGCTGGCTATTTTGCTGGTGCGCATGGGGGTTACCCACCTAAACCGGGAAGAGCTGTTGGGGCATGAGATCGACACGCTAAACTTGCGATGGATGGGAAAGGTCTTCCGCCGCCAATTCATGGGTGATGCCCATTCGGTTAAAGAATGGCTGCAGTATGAAATCCCACATACCTTGAGCCGCATGTGGATACCCATCAGCTGGATGACCGTGCTGCTCGTGGCAGTCACTTACCTGGGAGCGGTCGAATTCAACCGGCTCGGCATCAGCGCCAGCCAGATCGGTTTCGATCGGCTGGGAAAAATCGATTCCCAGATCCTCAGCCAGATGGGCCAGATGGGATTCTTTAACCCTGGCAGCGTGCTCACCCTGTTCTGGCACAACCTGCGGGCGGTAAGCATTGCAGCGTTGTTAGGCAGCTTCACGCTGGGTGTAGCGGGGGTCCTGGTCTTGATGTTGCCGATGGGCTTGATCGGGTTTTTTACGGGAGCGGCCAGCCTGGCAGGGCTAAGCCCGCTGACCGTCCTGGCAGCCTTCACCCTGCCACATGGCTTGCTGGAGATCCCAGCTATCATCCTGTCTGGGGCAGCCATCCTGCGGGTTGGCGCCAGCTTTGTATCCCCAAACCAGGGCCAGTCAATCGGGGAAGGTCTGGTTAAATCTTTGGCAGATTGGGCCAAGATCACCCTGGTGATTGTCCTCCCGCTTTTTTTGGGTGCAGCAATATTGGAAGTATTCGTCAGCCCGCAAGTGATGGTGAAGTTGTTAGGCGGGGGTTAGGAACTCAAGCTGCCAGCTCACCAACCGGTGACAAACGGCAGCCAATCTGTATTGTCATGCAGATGCCGGGCAAATAGATAAGTTGCTGAGGCCGGAGGCACCGATGGAACCCGTAGCAGGTGCATCTGGGCCTGGTCGATCGTGCGCCCGCCCTTGCGGTGATTGCAGTGCGGGCAGGCAGCCACCAGGTTCGTCCAAACATGCTCACCACCCAGGTGACGAGGGACAATGTGGTCCACAGTGAGGGTGGAGAAATGCTGCCCACAATACTGGCAGGTGTAGTCATCACGGCGCAGCACCTCCCGCTTGGTCAGCTTTACCCGTGGGTGTGGACGGTGGATCATCTTCTCGAGACGGATGACAGATGGACGCGGGTAGATTAGCCGTATGGTCTTGATCTCACCGCGCCCATTCAATATCAAGCTGGCTTTTCCATCAATGATGAGGGTAATGGCGCGGCGGGTATTGCAGACGTTGATCGGCTCGAAATTCGCATTGAGAACCAGAACGGGGGCCTGCATAACTGCCTCTAATTCTGCGAATTATAGCACACTCATCTCAAGCGCACAGACGCCCGAACGAGTTCCACCGGCAGGTATATGCTCTCAAGTACGCGACACCCACCTGGCATTAATCCCCTTCTGTTGGCCCAAAAACATGTGCAGCTGGGCACCATGCTCCTGGACATGGCGCATGTTATCCAGCAGCAGCTCAGCGTAGCTGATCTTCCAATTGCTCCAGGGGAATTCACAGTCTTGATGGGCTTTTTCATCCGTGAAGGTATCTAATATCCGAGAACATTCCAGGCGGCAGTGATCAAGATAAGCAAGCAGCTCATCCTTAGTAAACACTTTTTCCGGGAGCACTCCTTGTGGTTCCAGCTCGTTGAGGTCAAACGGTGCCGGTGGAGTGAAGCCTTCGGCAGTACCAGACAGGTAGAGATCCAACCAGAACAATGCGTGGTAAGTCACGTACCAAAAATCGGAGAACCCGGGTGGCGCGGTAAGGTCGTCCCACAGCTTCGCCTGCCAAAGTTCATCTGGGCAGGCGCTGATCGCCTCGCTGAGCATCTCGATCGAGGCGATAAATTGGCTCTTTAGCACTTTTTTCCAAAGCTCGTCCATCCGGTTCACCTATGAGGATGTTCTATTGAGTGTTTAAATCAAAGGATTGATCCAGTCATATATTGTCGCAGATGACGCAAACAGAATTGGTCTGGGTGGCAAAAAACAAACCGATCCATACTGACCCCGTTCTGCCAAGGTTTTCATCCGCTCACGGGGATGCCATAATTTCCTAATACGCTGCTGAGCTGCTGTTTCGTTTGGATGAAAAACTCATCCCTCAGCATGTCCAGCAAACTATATTTACGGTATACCCAATCAGCATGATTGTAATTCATGCGATCAACGATCACATAATCGACCTTGCCGACCAACAGTTCTGCCAGTTCAGCTGCACCGGGCAGCATGGGGGCTACCATAACATAGGTACGGAGCTCGCTCTTGTGCAGTTCATCGAGCGCCTCCAGTCGCTCAGCGATTGGAGGCGCGTGGGGCTCAAACAGCCTGCGGATGCCATCGTCTGCGGTGGTGACGCTCAAACCTACCTCCAACCCTTTCGCCGCTTTGAGGATGTCAATATCGCGCACAACCAGGGGTGAGCGGGTTTGGATACTGACGGGCCAGCCGTGATCAGCCAGGATCTCGAGGCATTGGCGGGTAAGCCGATATTTCCGCTCCACAGGCTGGTACGGATCACACACCCCACTGACCCACACCCTTTCAATTTTTTTCTTGCTTATTTGACGGAGTAATAGCTCTGGGGCATTAATCTTGACATCGACAAACTCACCCCACGGCTCATGATGATGGGTGAAGCGCTTCATGAAGCGCGCATAGCAATAGGTACAGGCATGCTGGCAGCCGGTATAGGGGTTCACCACATACGGGTAAACCTTCGAATCAGACAGGATTGACTTGGCCTGGACTTCGCGGATGATCATTGAGCTTACGCCGGGTTATTCTCCTGCGGAATCCCTCAGAACCGCTTCTATGTGCCTGGCGTGCTCCCGCTCGTGCGAGACAAATATCTTCATGATGCCTTCAACCGTGCACTGCCCACCCCAGGGTGCGACAAATTCCTTTTCGTAAATTTCCACAGGCAGACCACGCAACAACCGCAGTACTTTAGCGCGCGCCTCCTGGTAGTCGCGACGTGATTTCTCCAGGGTGACATCCTTGCGCGCCGAGATTGATTCGGAATTGTAATGATCGATCCCATCCGCCATCATCATCACAGGATCTACGCCTCGTGAATACGCCTGCAATGTGGCAGCGACGAGCTCATCCCAGCCGGTGATATGATCCATCAGCTGCTTCACCTTCCAGGTAGGGTAAATGTCTTGCTGCGGGGCGAGCTTTTCCAGGGCAGCATCGAGCTGTGCTCGCGATTTTTCCATGCGGGCGATTAATTTATCTATCCTGGCATCCATTTTTCCCTCGGGTCAACGATGGTATAATCAGCGCGTGAAATTATTCTGTACAGGATACGCTTATTATACAAGTGATTGACCCCCTGCTGTGGAGAAGCTGACGCGTCTTCCCACAGAGGGCGCGTTTTTTTATGAAAATATCAGCAGGGAAATCAAGGTCGGTGAGTATACCAGGAGGCGAGAATGGATAAGACCCAGATGTGCATCGATGAGCAAGTTGAATACTTGATGCGGGGCACAGAATACGGTGATGAGGACCTGAAGCAAGCCATGAAAAATGAGCTGCGCCAGCGCCTGTTGGAAGCCAAGCAGGAGGAACGGCCGCTGAGGGTGTATTGCGGCTACGACCCGACCAAGCCTGACCTTACCCTGGGCCACACCATCACCATGCGTAAACTGGCCCAATTCCAGGAATTGGGGCATGAGGTGACTTTTCTGATCGGCAACTACACGTCGCTGATCGGGGACCCATCCGATAAAGATAAAACTCGCCCGATACTCTCCCCCGAGCAGGTGGCACAAAACGGACTGACCTACGCCGAACAGGCTTTCCATGTGCTGGATCGCAGCAAGACCCTCCTGCGCTACAATGCCGACTGGTTATCCAAACTGACGTTTGAAAGGCTGATCTACCTGTGCTCCAACTTCACCGTGCAGCAGTTCATCACCCGCGAGAATTTCAAGCTGCGTTGGGAAAACGGTGATCCAATCTTTGTGCACGAGTTTTTCTACGCCATCATGCAGGGTTACGATGCCTACTCCATGAAGGCAGATGTACAGGTGGGCGGCACTGACCAGCTGTTCAACATCATTACTGCGGCGCGCAAGATCATGACCTTCCTGGGAGAAAAGCCCAATATCGGCATCATCATGGGAATCCTTCCGGGCACTGACGGTGAAGTCAAGATGAGCAAATCCATGGGGAACTACATTCCCATCAACACCACCTCAGATGATATGTATGGCAAGCTGATGAGCGTGCCAGATAAGGCCATGCCCCAGTATTACCGGCTGGTCACTCGCTGGTCGGTGGCAGAGATCGATGTCCTTGAAAGGGAGATTGCTTCAGGTAAGCTGCACCCGCGCGATGCCAAGATGAAAATGGCGCGTGAGGTCACCGAGATATTTTATGGGGTCGAAGCCGCGCAGCGCGCTGAAGATAACTTCATCAGCGTATTCCAGAAGGGTAGCCTTCCGGATGAAATGCCAGAATATATGATAAAAGCCGGGCAGACCGTGCTGGATGTGCTGCTGGAAGGGAACCTGGCAGGTAGCAAAAGCGAGGGCAGGCGCTTACTGGAGCAGAAAGGCGTGCGCCTGGATGGGGTAACCCTCACCGACGCTAATCAAGTTTTCCCACACCCCGGCGTGTTACAAGCGGGCAAGCGGAAATACCTGAGGGTGATCAGCAAGTAGTCAATAAATAGGAAAGGGCGCATGGAAATCGCATCATGTGCCCTTAATATTTAAATAAGCTACTTTTCGGTGTACAAAGCGTATAATAGCTAGAGCTTAACTGCAAGGAGGATCTTATGAGTGACAGCAATCCCAATGAAAACAAACCGAAGGAAGAATCGATCAGTGAACAGCTGAATGAGCTGGGGAACAACCTGCGGGATGCCCTGCATGCAGCCTGGACAAGTGAAGAACGGCGCAAGCTCCAGCAGGATATTGAAACCGGCCTGGCCAGCCTGGGCGCATCCTTGAGCCAGGCGGCCAAGGACTTCTCTGGCACATCCACGGGCCAAACAATTAAGGAAGACGTCAAAGACCTGCAAGAGCGGTGGCGCACCGGTGAAGTGGGCTCGAAGGTCCATTCTGAGGTCGTCGATGCATTACGCAAAGTGAATGACGAGCTACAAAAAGCTGCCCGAAAGAATACCCCTCCCCCACCGGATCAACCCAGCTCTTAAGAGGAACCATGTTGGACATAGAAAACCTTGTCCGCAGCGGAGAACCTCAGCAGGTGGGTGATGTTGAACTCATCCCCCAAACCAATGTGCTGCAGATCAAGCTGCGTGGGCACAATGCAGGCCTGGTCTGGAACCGGCCCCGGGCAGTATTACTCAGAAGGCCCGATGGCCAGGAAACCATCCTGCCTGTCAAAGATATTACCCGCACGATCATTTGGGGGATGCTGGCGGGAGGTATCTTAGGGGCGGTCTTAATTGGATTGATGAAGCGAGAAAAATAAAGCCTGAGCGTTGAAAAAAGGAGGTAATGCTATGACAGATGAACTGGCAAGCACTCAGCCCGAGCTGGCTGGTTATGAAGCATTTCAAGACACAATGGAGGAATTTTTAGCAGCTGGTGACGTCAGGGTGGTGTACGGTGAACCGATCCAGCACGAAGATACGCTGATCATCCCGACAGCCGAGGTGCTATGCGTGGCTGGTTTCGGTGTCGGAGGAGGTAGCGGCACGGATACCGAGAAAAACCCCGAAAACCTTTCCCGCGGTTCAGGCAGTGGAGGAGGTGGTGGCGGGCGTATTCTATCAAGACCGGTAGCGGTGGTCGTCGCTTCACCCGAAGGTATACGGATAGAACCAGTTGTAGATATCACAAAAATCGCCCTGGCGGGCCTGACTGCGATGGGCTTCATGGTTGGCATGCTATTCCGTATGAGCGGTAGACGGCATAGCTTACCAGAACTGGAAGAATAAGGTTACAAAGATAGTGAATGATCTGAGCATCAAGCTGGGGTATTGAGCTCAATTAGCAAATTTTTCCCTCTTCACGACGTAAATCCTCATGGGAATTTCCACCCGTGAGGATTTTATTTCCCTTGAATTGATGTAGGTTAAAGTTGGGCGTAGATCTAAAGAAATAACCGATGAGATGTGTTGATAGTAAGATAACCCACTTTGATGAGGAGGTTGCGCTACGAAGAAGACCTGTATTTCATCGTAAGGCTGCAATCTGGTAAAATTAACCAGTTATATGGAATGAGTTTTATTCCTTGATATAGAAATAATAGCTATCCTGCGAGGAGGAGTATTATGGATATACAGACAACTGAATTAAAGCGCTGTACCGTCGTCAAGACCAGCGGCCGCATCGACGGCTCCAACGCCCAGGAGTTTGGTCAAGCCCTTAAAGCCATAACTGCTAAGAACACGTACAATATCGTGTTTGATATGAGCGAGGTGAACTTTGTTGCCAGCGCCGGGTGGTGGGTCTTGATCGACACTCAAAAAACATGTAAACCAAGTGGTGAGCTGGTGCTGGTTAAAGTCGACAAAGGTATCAGGGATTCACTAAACCTGGTGGGGATGGGCTCTTACTTCACCATATTTGAGGACCTCACGACCGCGGTAGGTAACTTTTGATAGGCATAATGCCGACACAACGGTTCTCTTGCAGTTTGAATAATCTGGAAAAGATCTGCGATTACGTATCCCAGTATGCCACTGAAGCCGGGTTGGATGAATCGGAGGTGTATGCGGTCCAGCTAGCCGTTGATGAGGCGACTACCAACATCATCGAGCATGGTTATGGCCAGGAATGTCCAAGTCGCATCGATATTACCTGCGAGATCCTGAAAGACGGGCTCAAAGTGGTGATCTATGATGACGCTGAGCCCTTTGACCCATCTTCAGTGCCAGAGCCGGAGGTGAACGTGTCTCTGGATGATATTAAACCGCGCGGTCTGGGTATTTTCCTGATGCGTAAAATGATGGATGAGGTCAGCTATGAGGCTAATCCCGAACTCGGCAATATTTTGACCATGATCAAGCGTCATAAACCAAAATAACAATGAGATAAAAAACAACTGCCCGATGACCTTTGTCGATCACCGGGCAGTTTTTTAACCTTTTTCTCGCCCCAGGATAACCAGGGTCAGGTCATCAAAACGAGACGCATCGCCTACGAAATGATGGACTTTTTCGAGGATATTTTTTTGCACAACCTGAACTGATTTCCCGGAATTCTTCTGAACCGTGTTCAAGATGATTTTCCGATCGATGAATTCACCTGCGTTGTTCTGCGCGTCCGTCACACCATCCGTGTACAGCAGCAAAATCTCACCAGGCAAAATTTCCACCTCATCTTGTGACCAATCGTTTTCTTCATCAATACCAAGTGGCATCCCGGTATTTCCCAGTGTGCGTATCCCAGTAGAGCCAATTAAAAAGGGTGGATTGTGCCCTGCATTTGCATAACATAACGTGCCCGTGACTGGATCGAGCACGCCAAAAAACACCGTGACGAACAGATTCGCACGGGCATTACGCAGGATTTGTTGGTTGGCCGACTTCATGACCTGGGCAGGGTCGCGTGGGTACTGGGTGGCAAATGTGCGAATCAATGTATTGCTCAAGGCCATGTATAAAGCCGAACCCAAGCCCTTATCAGCAACGTCGGCAATCAGGAAGCCTAATTTTCCGTCAGGCAAGCTGATGAAATCATAAAAATCTCCTGCGATCTGGCGAGCAGGCTCGAGGGCAGCAGCGATCTCCCAGCCGGGAATTTGTGGAATCGCCTCGGGTAAAAAGCTAGCCTGGATGGAACGAGCCAGCGAGAGCTCCTGGAGGGTCTTTTGCATCGCCAGAGAATTTCGATACATGCGGGATTGGTGAATGGCCGAGGCTACCTGTGCAGCCAGAGACTGGACGGCAGGCAGCTGCCTGCGCAAAGCCTGGTTGTTCCATGGTATGTTCAAGGTCTGCAGCTCGATGAACACCTCGCCAATCGGCAGATTGGTTTCTTCGTCCATGACCGGGCACAGGATGAGCGGGCCAGCCAGTGTGATAGTCGGGTCCCAGGGCAGGCGTTTACCTGGCATGGAATAATACGCTTCGTTTTTCTCCCGCAGCCACTGCCAGGCTAATTCACGGTTGAACAAGGAGTTTTCCGGATTCTGAACCAGCACTCCCTTGTCTTCCGTCCACACGAGGATCGCCTGCGATGCGAACATGGGCAATACATGGCTTTTCAACACCTCAGCCAGCATAGAGCCATCCGGTGGGGCATCCAGGATGGCGCGCCCTAATTTTTCCAGCTGCTCAATCTGGCTGGATTGCTGCCGGGAGTATTCCGCTGCCTGGCTTAGGCGGCGTGCCAAAATAGCCACAAGCAGCAGGCCAAGGGTGATGAATAAAAATTCGTCCAGTCCTTCTGAAACATAAATCCCGGCTGCTAGAATCCCGAATGGATTAGCGAGGGCAGGTAGCGTGAGTGCCATGAAGAAGAATGAAACAGCCGGCCTGGCTGGAGTGTGTAAAACATTCTTAAGTGACCAGATTACATATCCGATGTAACCTGAGTAGACCACAAGAGAGCACAAATACTGGACAACCACCGCCAGAAATGCTGGAAGGATGTATTCTATCGAGGGACCTGGTATGGGTATTAAACCCCCAACCCTTTGATACACTACCAATGCCACCAGGGTTGCCAGTAGATCTATCGATAGGTCTGCGGATAGCAACCGGCTGCGGTTCCAATACGATTGGGTTGTCTTATCCTTGTTTATTGAGGTGACAAAGGTCATGAAATCCCATAAAACCTTCAACCATAAGGCGGTTGGACCGAGGGTAAGTATTGCAGCCCAAACCGCAATCCCATCCATCGCCCCGTCAGAATTGGCATAGCCACCCGAGCGGATTTCAGTGATGAAGAAGAAACGCAGGCGGTTAAATAAGTAAAGTATTACCGCCATCAGGAGGTAGTCTTTCCAGTAGAGGCGTATAGAAGACCAATCTGACACCCGCAGCAACCAGACCAGGCCGGCCACAGCCATAGGGAAGGTATAGATCAACGTAAGCACGTCGGCTGTACTTGACATGCGTTGCTGGCCAGTCAGGTTTTTTAACTCAGGTCGGATTTTTAGGGCGAGATTATATATGATATCGTTCATAAACCGAGTACTTCCTTGACCATCATCGCAGGACAATCATCCCGGAATCAAGTTTTCCCACTAGCGAGATAAATCCGTTTATGTACTATTCTTTGGCTGAAGATTATAACTGATGCTTGAGTGATGCAGGTTAGGAAAATTTAACCCTTTTTTCTACTCCGACCTTACTTGAGCCTCAAGTAGAACTCACCCGTTGTTATCTCAACTTTGATCTGGTCGAATACTTTCCTGGCTTGATGATATTGAAATGGGGTCAGGCCTCCTGCCTGAAATGCAAGCTCAAATTCATCCTGGTCGAGCTCAACCATCCTGCCGTATGGTCCCACCCATATATCCAGAAACAGGTCGGTGAGCTAGTACTCTCCATCTTTTTTTTCCAGCGGTGTGTCGATATCAACATAGTATCCAAGATGTTTTCCTTGGGTATCGATTAACTCCATTACCGAAAACCACTCCTCGAAAAATAGATGTTTCTGGACTGAGCCGATTAATACTCCTTTGGGAACACTGCCATTCTGCCACCATACCTGTTCACACCAGGCCTGGCTGAATTCCTGGGAGATCTCAGTACGGGTTTTAAGGAAATCCTGAGTTTCTTGTGCCAAACCATCAATATAACGAGTGATGCCTTTACCAGGACGGTAGAAATTAATGATTATCTCCATACACACTCCTGGAGAGAAGATTTAATAAAAATAAAAGACCCGGCTGATGTCGCACCGGGTCCATGGGTATTTTGGATAGTTTTTCCCTTTAATAAGTCAACATTACAGCTTGGCTGGCCAGGCTCAATAACGGTTGGGCAAAGAGGGTCAGCAGAACCACCAACACAGCTGTCAAAGCGGCAGTAAACTGCACCCAAAACTCACGCCTGGCTTCTGGTTCCCCATCGCGCATGTACATGATCACGATGACACGCAGGTAGTAGTATGCGGAGATCAGTGAGGTGAAAACACCGATCAATGCCAGGCCTAGGTAGCCTCCTTCAATGACGGTGCGGAAGAGATAAAATTTCCCCATAAAGCCCAGGGTGGGCGGGACACCCGTGAATGACAGCATGAACACAGCCATGCAGGCAGCCAGGAGGGGGTATTTGCGCGATAGGCCGGCATAATCATCGAGCTCCAGGCCCTTACCTTCGGCTTTCTCCAGGGCGATGACCACTGCCCAGGCTCCAAAGCTGGTCAGGGCATAGGCTACGAGATAGAATAAGGCCGCACTGATGGTATCAGAGCTCACCGTAGAATTACCGTACGGGACCAGTGCCATCAGGATATACCCCGCATGCGCGATGCTTGAGTAAGCCAGCATGCGCTTAATATTCTTCTGAGCGATGGCCACCACATTCCCCAGGAACATGGTCAGGGCGGAAACAGCCCATAGGACCATCGTGAGATCGGTGGACAGGGCGGGGAAAGCAGAAACGAAGATACGCAGCAGAGCTGCAAACCCGGCCGCCTTGGCACCCACCGACATGAAAGCTGTGACTGCGCTGGGTGAGCCGTGGTATACGTCGGGCGTCCACATGTGGAATGGAACGGCTGCGACTTTGAAGCCGAATCCCACCAGGATCAAGGCAGCACCCATCACCAATATGGGGATGTTCGCGATGGAAGCTCCGATTGAAGCGAAGATGGCCGTCAGGTTGGTCGTGCCCGTGGCACCGAATACCAGGGCGATCCCGAAAACAACAAAACCACCCGCAAAAGCACCCATCAGGAAGTATTTAAGCGAGGCTTCTTCTGATTCCACCTGAGGGCGGGCAAAACCAGCCAACACATACAGCGGGATGGAAAGCAGCTCAAGGGCCAGGAAAACCACGATCAGGTCATTGGCCATGGACATGAGAAGCATGCCACTGACAGAGAACAGTAGCAGGGTGTAATACTCACCTTTCTCTATATTCATGCGTTTGAGATAATCGTATGCCAGGACGATGCCTGCCAAACCGCTGCTGAGAAACAAGATGATCAGGAAGGATGAAAAGTCATCGTTGATGACCATGCCATCAAAGGAAGCGGTTGGCTTACCGACCCGCAGGATGGTTAATCCCAGGCTAACAATCAGTCCCACTGCCGCCAGTAGGGCTGTCCAACCCTTGCGCCCTTTGGGTATGAACAGGTCAACAATGAGCAGGATGCAGCTCCAGGCAACCAATACCGCCAGGGGAAGGATGCTATCTAGGTTGTGCAGCAGGTCATTTAATGTCATGCGTCAGTCTCCTACCAACCATGTGCACTTAAGAAAGTAACCATTACCAAAACCTTTACAAACGACAAGTGTCATAGCACTTAACATCATGGAATGACTGAGGCAGTCTGGATGATGGTGACGAGTTTATCGACAGCCGGAGCCATGATATTGAAGAAAAACTTGGGGTATAGCCCGATCCAGAAGAACAGGATCAGCAGGGGCACCAGGGTGACAATCTCACGCCAGTTGATATCCTTGAGAAGCTTGTTGTCTTCCTTGTCAAGCTGCCCGAGGAATAATTTCTGAAACATGAACAGAAGGTAGATGGCTGCCAGGATGACACCGGCTGCGGCAATCCCGGCAAACCAGGGGGATATGTACGCCGAGCCAAAGGCACCCAGGAGAATGGTGAATTCACCGACGAAGCCATTCAGACCCGGGAGGCCCATTGAGGATAATGTGACAATCATTGTCAGGGCACCGTAGATCGGCATGACCTTCCAAAGCCCTCCAAAGGCATCCATCTCGCGCGTGTGGCGGCGCTCATAGATCATGCCGACGACAAGGAACAATGCACCCGTGCTCAATCCGTGGTTGACCATCTGCAGGATACCACCCTGGATGCCCTGTGCATTCAGGGCGAACAAGCCCAGCATCACGAAACCGAGGTGACTCACCGAGGAATAAGCCACCAGTTTCTTGGCATCTTTTTGAGCATAGGAGACAGCAGCCCCGTATAGGATACCGATTACTGCCAGGCCGGCGACCCACGGGGCCAGTTTGACCGCCGCATTCGGGAACATGGAAAGGTTAAAGCGCACAAAACCGTAGGTACCAAGCTTCAGCAAGACACCTGCCAGGATTACCGAGCCAGCCGTCGGGGCTTCCACATGGGCATCGGGCAACCAGGAGTGTAACGGCCACATAGGCACTTTGATGGCAAACGCGGCCCCAAAGGCAATGAACAACCAGAATTGAATATTCGCCGGGATACCACCACGGGCGATCAGCTCGGTCACCGAGAAGGTGCCCTGGTTGATCCCCAGCCACAGGATAGCCAGCAGCATGAGAACGGAGCCGGCCATGGTGTACAAGAAGAACTTCAAGGCTGCGTACATGCGACGCGGTCCACCCCACATGCCAATGATGAAATACATCGGGATCAGGGTGAACTCCCAGAAGATGTAGAACAGGAAGAGGTCAAGAGACACGAAAACGCCCACCATACCCACCTCAAGCAGCAGGAAGAAGATCATGAATTCCTTGACCCGATCTTCAATGGCCGTCCAGGTGGATAGGATAGAGAGTGGGGTCAGCAAGGTGGTGAGCACGACCAGCAAGATGCTCAAGCCATCCACACCCAGGTGGAAGTAAATGGTCCAGTTGGCAAAATTGAACCAGGGTGTGTTAATTTCCATCTGGATATCCGGGTTGCCAACTTGGAAGTAAGTCAGCATCACCACGGATATGGCAAATGTCGCAGTTGAGGTAAGCAGGGCGACCCACCGTATGGCATTTTTCCATTCGGGTTTTAGGAAAAGGATCACCAAAATGCCTACCAGGGGCAGGAAGGTGGTAAGTATGAGCGGGTGGAGTACTAAGTTCATATCTGTTCCTCGGTAGCAAAGTAGCATTCTAAGGTTACACAGTAACCCCGGTCTATCCCAAACGCAAGATCAAGTAGCCGATGATAAAAATCACACCGATAAAGATGGAAAGAGCATAATTCCGTACGAAACCCGACTGCAGCTTGCGCATCTGGGCTGCCAGTTCTTTGAAACCATCTCCCAGGAAATTGGCGAAGCCATCGATGATGCCCAGGTCTATTGGTCCGGCAAGGATGCGCGTAATGCCATTGTAGGCACCCACCAGGATCTTATCGTGGACAAAATCGTGCCAGAAATCCCAATCCACCTTCTCAGCCAGGAAGTGGGAGAGCCATTGGTAGGGCTTCACGATGACATATCCATACAGCTCGTCCACCCAGTATTTATTCTCCAGGAGGGTGAAGACCGGGCCAAGCATGGATCGCAACGGGTCATCGGGTCGTTGATTCAAGGGCAGATGCTCACTCTGGCGGGCACGACGCATATACAGGTACCATGCCAGCAGGATACCCCCGACAGCGATCACGGTGGAGCCGATGGCAATCATGAAATTAAAGCCCACCGCCTCAGCCTCCCCCGCTGCACCGCCTTCCACAACAGCCTTGAAGATATGATCCAGCCAGGTGGTAAAGGTGTGTAAGGTGGGGAAATTTAGAAAACCACCGGTGAGGGATAACAAGGCCAGGATGATTAACGGGATGGTGATGATCGCTTTGCTTTCCACCGCATGTGCGCTCGGTTCCGTGCGTGGCTCACCGAAAAACACCATGAATACCTGGCGACCCATATAAAACGCAGTGAAAAATGCAGCGATCACCAGTAACCATAACACAACCGGGTTCAACGCGTTGGCTTCCGTAAGGATCTCATCCTTTGACCAGAAACCTGCCAGTGGCACGATGCCCGCTAAAGCCAGTGAACCGATCAGATACACCCAAAAGGTGGTTTTCATCTTGGTACGCAGGCCACCCATATTACGCATGTCTTGTGGGTCGAAGTGCGCCTCATGCTTCATGCGCTTGCGTAGGGTTGGGTCATGCATCACATGGTGCTCACCGCGTTCGACGCCCTGGATGACCGAGCCAGCGGAAAGGAAGAGCAGGGCTTTGAAGAAGGCATGCATGACCAGGTGGAACATCCCAGCCACATAAGCCCCCATGCCCACCGCAGCCACCATAAAGCCCAGCTGGCTGATTGTGGAATATGCCAGCACTTTCTTGATATCGAACTGGCCCACAGCAATGGTCGCAGCGAACAGGGCAGTCACCCCACCGACAATTGCCACCCAGTTCTGCGCAACAGGGACAAGTGAGTACATGGCATGTGACCGGGTGATCAAGTACACACCGGCTGTGACCATGGTTGCGGCATGGATCAGTGCAGACACAGGGGTTGGGCCTGCCATGGCATCCGGCAACCAGACGTAAAGGGGGAGCTGGGCAGATTTGCCGGTCACTCCGAGTAGCAGGAACAAGGTGATGGCGATAATGATCGTGGCCGGTACTTGTGGAGCAAGCTCAGCTACCATCTGGAAATCAAACGTGAAGACTCCGCCTGGAGCCAGGGGCTGGAAATACTTGAACATCAGGAAGGCTGCGATCAGGAAGCCAAAATCACCAATACGGTTGACTATGAAAGCTTTCTTGCCTGCCAGGGCATTGCCAATCCCATCCTTGCCCTTGTCATACCAGAAGCTGATCAGCAGGTATGAGCACAACCCTACGCCTTCCCAGCCGATAAACAGCATCATGTAGTTACTGGCACTGACCAGGATCATCATGGCTGCGATGAACAGGTTGAAGTACACAAAGAAGCGGCGGAAGCGCCCAGGGTCACCGTTGTGACGCACATCATCGTGCATGTAACCGACGGCGTAAATATGGATCAGCGTGCCCACCCCGCCTACCACCAGCATCATGGTGACCGAGAGGGTATCCACCCGGAAAGCCCAATCGAGCTGCAGGCTGCCGATTTTGATCCAGTTCAGGTAAGGCAGGGTCATCCCTTCCGGTTGCCCAAGTAGGGCGATGCCCAACAGGACTGCAATGATAAACGACGCCCCTGAAGCCAAACAGGCGATCGTCCCAATGCCTTTTTCCCCGAACCATTTACCCAGGAACAGGTTGATCAGCAAACCAATTACCGGGAAAAAGACTACGAATGGTACCAGGTAAAAGAACTGCCCTGCATTCAATGTTTCACTCAATCCCATGGTGTCTCTCCGTCTACCAGATTAACCCTTCAATGTGCTGATCTGATCCACATCGATGCTGGCCTTGGTGCGGAAGATGGTCACGATCAAAGCCAGGCCGATGGCTACTTCAGCTGCAGCCACCGTCATGATGAAGAAGACGAAAATTTGACCATTCATCGACTGCCAGTACAATGCATAAGCAACGAATGCCAGATTTGCAGCATTTAGCATCAGCTCGATTGACATGAAAACGACGATGGCGTTGCGACGGATAAGCACACCAAGCGTACCGATAATGAACAAAATTACTGAAAGACCAAGGTAGTAATGAACAGGTAGCATGTGCACCTTCCGTTATTTCTTTTCACCCTTGGTGAGGATGATGGCCCCCACCATGGCAACCAGCAGTAAGACCGAAGTGATCTCAAACGGCAGCAGGTAGCTGGTGTATAAACTCGTGCCCACCTGGGAGGGGCTGCCAAATCCCTCGGGCAGCGGTGTGGTCACCAGCGGTGTCACACCCCTCTGGGTGAAGATGATATAGCCTGCTTCTAAAAAGAGGATTACAGCCAGCGCAATCGCCAGGGGGCGCTGCCATTGAATAGCCTGTACTGAGCCGGCCCTCTCTGCTCCCAGGAGCATAATCACAAACAAGAACAGAACCATAATGGCCCCCGTGTACACGCTCACCTGGGCAACGGCGATAAATGGGGCATTCAGCAGTAAGAAGTACACCGCTACTGTGGCAAAGTTCAGCACTAGGAAAAGCGCAGAATAGATCGCGTTGCGGCTGATGAGCATCCCCAGGGCTGATGCAATGGCGACCAGGGCTAACACAAGGAAGAGGAGCAGTTGTATGGTCATAATCTTATTTATCTCTAGAGGTCAATCCTTAGGATTTTCCATCACGGGTATTGAGCGGGTGAATTTACCTGGCTCAACTTTCTGGGGAGTGGGTTTCCCCGCTTCAGGCACGGGCATGATCAGCATTTCCTTGGTGTAGATGGCAGAGCGCCGGTCATAGAAGGAGAGCTCGTAATTATCGCCCAACACGATCGCTTCGGTTGGGCAGGCATCTTCACAGTAACCGCAGAAGATGCAGCGTAGCATGTTGATCTCGTACGTGCTGGCATAACGCTCACCCGGTGAATAGCGTACCTCATCGGTATTTTCCGCCGATTCCACAAAAATCGCATCGGATGGGCAGGCAGCTGCGCACAACGCACAACCGATGCATTTTTCCAATCCGTTCTCATAACGATGCAGGTTATGCCGGCCTTTGAAACGGGCATGCACTGGGCGTTTGACTTCAGGATACTGGTAAGTCACCGGCTTCTCGAACATCGAGCGCAGGATGACCCACAATCCACGAGCTAATTCAACAATGAACATGCCACTAACCTCCCCTCAACACAGTGACGACTGCGGCAATAAATACGTTGAGGAATCCCAGTGGGAGCAATACTTTCCAACCAAAAGCCATCAATCGGTCGTACCTGAAGCGTGGCCAGGTTGCCCGTATCCAGATGAAAACAAAGATCACGATCAAAGTCTTGATAAATAAGTAGATTGGTCCCAACCAGGGTAACTGGTTGATGAATGGACCCAAATAGCCTCCCAGGAAGAGCGTGGCTGCGATCATGCTGATGGCAATGATCTTGATGTATTCAGCCATATAGAACATGGCGAATTTCATGCCTGAATATTCAGTGTGGTACCCTGCAGTCAGCTCGTGTTCTGCTTCAGGTAGATCGAATGGAGCCCGGTTAGTCTCCGCCAGGCCAGCAATCATAAACAGGACGAACCCCAGAGGTTGGGAGAGGTTCCACACGATCCAACCCAGGATGCCATTTGTACCCTGGGCGTTAACGATATCCACCAGGCTCATCGAGCCAGCCAGCAAGGTGACCGACACGAACGATAAGCCAAGTGCCAGCTCGTACGAGATCATCTGGGCAGTTGAGCGCAATCCGCCCATCATGGCATACTTGTTGTTCGATGACCAGCCCGCCAGCACAATCCCGTACACGGCGATGGAAGCGACCGCACCTAGGTAGAGAATGGCCACATTCACGTTTGCCAGGTAAAGGTTGATCTGCCTGCCCAATACCTCGATCGTCGGTCCCCAGGGTACCACTGCAGTGATGATCAGGGCAGGGATGACGGTGATCACAGGAGCCAGCAAGAACAGCAGTTTATCGGCCTTCGCAGGGATGAATTCTTCTTTGAAGATCAGTTTAATGCCATCGGCGACAGGCTGGAATAATCCCCAAGGCCCAGCACGGTTGGGTCCGATGCGGGTTTGCATGCGCGCCAGTGCTTTGCGTTCATAATAGGTGACATAAGCAAAGCCAGCCGTCATAACCAGCAGGATAAGCACGGATTTGATGATATATTCTATGAGTAAGGCAGCTGTCATGCAAACCTCGTTCTGCTAAGCATTCGTCGAGCCTTTAATCAAACAAAATTACTTACTAACGAACTCAATCGCCGCTGGTGAATTGACCGGCAAACCAAGGCTGCGTGGAACCAGGGCAACACCGGCAGGAATTTCGTCATTCGTACGCAGCTCTGCGCTATACTGGCGTCCATCCATGGTGAAGTGCACGGTGGTTCTTTCGGAAATATTAAACCGTATGGCATCCGCTGGATTCATTACCAGGTGTGCCTCAGGCGTGCGTTGGTGCAACAGTTTACTACGATAAATCGTTTGGCCCTGGTCGTACAGGATCGTGACCGGCACCCCAAGGACACTGCCCTCAGGGATTTTCGTTTCGGGCATCTCCAGCCAGGTCAATGCCGGCGTTTGCGATGGCAGGGATAACTGCACCCCTAAACCCTGTTCGTTGGCATACAGGGTGCCGCCGTAATACATTTCACCGCGGCCGACGATCGGCCATTGCTCAGTTACTTCTGCGAGCAGGCGATAATTAAGGCCTTTATAATCCGGAACCTTGGCTGCCAGGCGGTTGAAAATGCGTAACGGGATCGTTTCCAGGTCTACCCCTGCCAGCTTTCCAATGCTTGCAGTGATAGCGTAATCTGCCATATACTCACCGCGAGGCACGCCCGGGTAAAAGCGCTGTACCCTGCGTTCACCACTGGTGAAGGTGCCTTCCCGTTCCGTCCACGGTTGGGCTGGCAGGATGACATCTGCCAATCGGGCAGTCTCAGTCATGAACAGGTCCTGTACAACAACAAATTCGGCATCTTTCAGGGCCTCAGCCAGCGCAGGATCATCCGCAGCCGGGTCAGCCCCTGCAATATAAATCGATTCGGATTGCTTGATTGCTGCCATGAGGTCAGGTGTTGGGCGGAAACCAACTTCCCAGGCTCCCTGGTCATTACCGCGTGACCAGACGGCGATCAAGCCATTGTTCACCTTGCGGACGTGGTTTGTGGTGATCAGCAGGTTGGCGCAGGCTTGTGCGAGGGCTTGTGAGCCTTCCAGGCCGAGCCCCTCACTGCCATAGAAGATGACCAGGTTCTCTGCGGCAGAAATTGCCTCGGCAGCAGTTTTCACTACACTTCCAGCCTGGCTCACCTTGGGTGCCTTGGTTTCTTTCGAAACGTTTTGCCTGGTAGATAAGCTGTTGACCATACCCAACACGATATTGGCTTCAGCGCTATAGTTGTAGCGCACCACCTGGCTGGCATATCGTTCAAGCTTGGTAGGTCGTGGGTTGGCGACGATCAAGGTTGCGCCACGTTCAGCAGCCTGCTTCACTCGCAGCCACCAGACAGGCGCTTCTTCTTCAAGGTCTGACGCAACAACCAGGATCACTGAGCCTTTGCCGAGATCAGACAGGTTGCTGCCTTTAGCCACCCCAAGCTGAGAGACCAGGTCGCCACCCGCCATGTGGGTGTACAGCGCTGAGGTCCCACCCAGACCGGAAGTCAGCTCTTTCAGGTTGAACAAGTCTTCATTGGAGAGGCGTCCGCTGGCGAGGGTCAACAGGCTTTTACCGGCGTGCTTGAAATTCTCAGCCACATAGCTGAGAACTTCGTCCCAGCCAATCTCCACCAGCTCGCCCTCCCGGCGAACCAGCGGCCTGGCCAGGCGCTCCCTGCTCTCCGCGTAGTGATAGCCGAAGCGACCTTTATCGCATATCCACAACTCATTTACGGATTCATTCTGGCGGGGCATGATGCGCTTGATCATGATATCGCCCCTGGAGCGGGCCTCGCGGCGCTCGTTGATGGCCAGGTTGCAGCCCACCGGGCAGTGCGGGCAGATGGACGACGTCATGCACATCTCCCAGGGTCGGGCTTCAAAGCGAAAGTCGCGCGTGGTCAATGCACCCACCGGACAGATATCGGTTGTGTTCCCGGAGAAATAGGAGTCGAAGCCTGGATCAGAATTGGTGAAGATCTGCATGCTGCGCCCGCGATTGGTGAATGAAAGCACCGGATCATCGGCAATGATGCTCTGAAAACGCACGCAGCGGCCGCACTGGATGCAACGTTCACGGTCCAGCAAGATCAACTCACCCAGAGGGAACTTCTTAGCCAGGTGGCATTTTTCGTCATAAGTAAATCGGGAGGTGCCAGGACCATGGCGCAAGGTTAGATTTTGCAGGGGGCACTCGCCACCCTTATCACATATCGGGCAATCCAGTGGGTGCGAAGTAAGCAGGAACTCCAGGATATCCCGGCGCCCTCGGACAGCGTTGGGGGTCGTCCCATGGACCACCATCCCTTCGGATACGGGGGTTGAACAAGCCGTCTCAAGCTTGGCGCCAAATTGAATCTTTGGTGAGCCATCTGCTTCCAACAGAGGGTTCCCCGTGGCACGGTCGATCAGCGGGCGGCCCACTTCCACCAGACACTGGCGGCACATGCCCACTGGCTCCATCTTGGGATGGTAACAGAACACCGGAATATCGATGCCAACCTGCTTGGCGGCGTTCACGATCAGGGTGCCTTCCGGCACGCTCACTGGCTTTCCATCAATTGTCAGGCTAACCATTTTTTTCGTAGGCATATCGACCATTAAATCCTATGCATTGGATTTGGCGGTGGCAGCTTCAAAATCTGCTGGGAAGCGTTCAATGCCTGAGATGGGGGCTTCAATGGAGAACTCACCCAAGGCACACAGGCATTTACCTTTCATTTGACTGGCAACCTCGTGCAACAGCTCAACATCATTCTTTGTGGCTTCACCCGTGCTGATCCGTTCGGTAAGGTGCCTCATCCAGTACGTGCCTTCCCGGCAGGGTGTACACTTGCCGCACGATTCATGAGCAAAAAAGTGGATGGTCTTGTTAATCAGCCAGGGGATATCAACCGAATCATCGATGACAATAACCGAAGCCGAACCCAGCTGTGCCCCAAGCTTGGGGACACTTTCGTAGTCCATCAACGTGTTCAAGGCCTCATCATTGGCAACAATCAATGAGGAGGAGGCGCCAGCCGCCATGATGGCCTTGATCTTATGCCCGCCGGGGATACCGCGCCCATGGTCCATGATCAGCTCGCGAAAGCTGGTGCCGAGTGGAAGCTCATAATTTCCGGGCCGGTTGACACAGCCGGACAGGCTGAAGATTTTCGGGCCCGGGCTTTTCTCGGTGCCGATGGTGCGATACCAGGTTGCGCCACGGTTAATTATGAAAGGCACATTGGTCAGGGTTTCAACGTTATTGACGATGGTTGGCTTGTTGTATAAGCCCACCGCCGGAGGGAATGGCGGGCGCAAGCGGGGCTGGCCAAGCTTGCCCTCGATCGATTCGAGCATGGCCGACTCTTCCCCACAAATGTAGGCTCCTGCCCCCAGGTGAGTGTGCAGGTGAAGCGATATGTTGGTGCCAAACAACTTATCGCCCAGGAATCCTGCCGCTTCCATCTCCCTGATGCATTGATCCAGCTTTTGGGCGATAGGCCAAAATTCACCCCTGAGGTAAATATAACCGTGGTTAGCTTTCACCGCATAGCAGCAAATCGCCACCCCTTCCAGGAACTGGTAGGGATTACCTTCCAGTATCTCGCGATCTTTAAATGTACCCGGTTCCGATTCATCGGCATTGGCAACAACATAATGTGGCCAGTTGTTCCCATCAATAAATGACCACTTCAACCCCGTAGGGAAACCTGCCCCACCCCTGCCCCGCAAGCCGGAAGCCTTGACTTCGTTGGTGACGTCATCGGGGTCCATGCTGGTGACTGCCTTACGTAAGGCGATAAAACCCTCGTTCTGGCGGTAGGTATCGATCTGGTCCAGGCCGGGGATGACACGGTGACGGAGGAGGATATGTTCTGCCATGGCTGTCAAGCCTCCCTCAGCTTGCTGATCACGTCGAGTGCACTCTCAACCGTCTGGTTCTCATGGTATTCAATTCCCTGTGGGCCCTGTACCTGGAACATGGGGGCCTTATCACACCCCGCCAGGCACATGACCGCTTCGACCTTCACCTTTCCATCTGGCGTAGTTTCGCCAACCTTGATCCCCAGGTTTTCACATAATTTTTCAAGAAATTGATCAGCCCCGCGCAAGGCACAGGGCAGGTCAGTACAGACCTGGACATGATATTTCCCGGTCGGTTGATCGTAATAAAGTGTATAAAAGCCGATTATGGAGGCAACTTCCGTGGTGCTCATCTCACATATTTCAGCGATCTGCAGGATCGCATCCTTGGTCACGTAACCGTTATCCAGCTGGGCGAGATACATCAGAGGCATGACTGCTGAACGTTTACCCAGCTCGTCGGCAGGATATTTCGCCAGGATTGCCTGGATTTCGTCGGGATGTTTTTCGAGGAATGGATTCACCGGTCACAATCTCCCAAAACAATATCAACGCTGCCAATGATGGCGACCAGATCAGCGACCAGGTGGCCTTTGGCCAGAACTGGAAGGGCCTGGATGCCCAGGAAGGACGGTGTGCGCATGTGTATTCGGTAAGGTTGATTGCCCCCGTTGCTTTCCAGGTAGTAGCCTAATTCACCTTTTGGTGATTCAACTGGCAAGTATGTCGCACCCTTAGGCACCTTAAATCCTTCGGTCCATAATTTAAAGTGGTGGATGACTGCCTCCATGCTGGTGCCCAGTTCAGCCCGGGGTGGAGGTACGTACTTGCGGTTGTTCGAGCGGAACGGACCGAGAGGCAGTTTATCCAGGGCTTGCTGGATGATACGCAAGGATTGGCGCATTTCTTCAATGCGCACCAGGTACCGGTCATAGACATCACCATGGGTACCGGTTGGGATGACAAAATCGTACTGCTCGTACCCTGAATAAGGCTGGGCTTTGCGCACATCATAAGCCACACCTGATCCTCTCAGCACAGGACCAGTCAGGGACAAGGATATTGCTTGATCGGCGCTGATCCGACCGATTTTCTTGGTCCGGTCAGTGAAGATTGGGTTCTTGGTGAGCAACGCTTCATACTGTTTGATGCGGCCAGGGAACATGCGTAGAAAGCGGCGAACCGCGATCTCAAATTCAGCCGGAATATCGCGCCACAGCCCACCCGGCCTGAAGAAGGTGGTCATCATGCGCTGGCCTGAACACAATTCCTTGATATCGAGGATGGATTCGCGCTCGCGAAAGCAATAGAGAAACATGGATTGGGCAGCCAGGTCGAGCGCCTGCGTCCCCAGCCACACCAGGTGGTTGGAGATGCGTTCCAGCTCAGCCAGAATGACGCGCACCGCCTGTGCACGGGGTGGGACGTCCAGATCAGCCAGCTTCTCGATGGCCAGGCAGTAGGCCAGGTTATTACCGGTGTTATTGAGATAATCAGTCCGGTCGGTCATCACTTCGGCTAGCTCCCAACGCTTGGCTTCCATGTTCTTCTCGATCCCGGTGTGCAGGAAGCCAACATCCGGGATGCAGTTCACAATGACCTCACCGTCCAGCTCAAGCAGCAAGCGCAGCACACCATGTGTGCTGGGGTGCTGGGGGCCCATGTTCAATAAAACAGTCTCACCTTTGAGGGCGCGTTCGGAAACAAGATGCTTCAATTCAGGAAAATCGTATTCCAGTGGCTGTTCCGTCATCGCTAGGCCTCTTCGTAGCGGCCATGGTGCTTCCGCTTATCTATTTCATCATAATTAAAGGTAAACTGAGGTTCTTCATAACCCAGGGGGTAATCCTTGCGGAGAGGGTGCCCTTCCCAGTCGTAGGGCATCAATACCCGGCGAAGGTCGGGGTGGTTCTCAAACTTGATCCCGAACATATCCCACACTTCACGTTCATGCCAGTTTGCCCCCGGATATACACCGGATATGGTTTGAATGGTTGGGTGGTCGCCATTCAACGGTACTCTGATCGCCATGCGCGAGTTCTCAGAGATCGAATAGTAGCCATAGAGCATGTTGAAACGCGGCTCTTCCTCCGGCCAATAATCCACTGCAGTCAGCTCACACAAGAGGTTGAATTTATATTCATCCCGGAGAGCCTGACTGATCTCCACAATCTGTTCCGGCTGGGCGATCAAAGTAGGCGGATAGCTCATGATATCCGACTCTGTTAGCCCGAACCGTTCCTTGATGGTTCTAATCGTTTTCCTCAGATGCTCTTCTGACATATTATTTCACCCGATTAAACCCACGAACCAAGCTTTTCGCCTTTAACTTTTTCGTACAAGGTGATTACCCCGTGAATTAAGGCTTCAGGGCGTGGCGGGCAGCCAGCCACATACACATCGACTGGTACCACTTCATCCACTCCCTGGAGCAAGGCGTAATTATTAAAAACTCCACTGCACGAAGCACAGTCGCCCATGGAGATCACCCACTTGGGATCGGGAAGCTGGTCATATAAACGTCGCAGCACCGGCGCCATCTTACGGGCAACCCTCCCGGCGACAATCATCAGGTCCGATTGCCTGGGGCTGGCGCGCATCAGCTCCATTCCAAAGCGGCTCATGTCATAGTGCGAAGCCTGGGCGCTCATCATCTCGATCGCGCAGCATGCCAAACCAAAAAGCATCGGCCACATGGCATTGATGCGCGCCCAGTCAACCGCTTGTTCAAGGCCGACTGTGACCACACCAAAGTTACCAGCTTTTTGCTCTATTCCCATTCCAGTGCTCCTTTCTTCCAGGCGTAAAAAAGGCCGATCATCAAAATAACAACAAAGATAACCATCTCCACCAGAGCGAATACACCTGAACCGGCCTGAACGAATTGTTTTAGGATCACTGCCCAAGGGATGATAAAAATGATTTCAATATCGAAGAGGATGAAGAGGACTGCTACCAGGTAAAAACGCACTGGTACCCGGCGGGTGCCCGGGCCAATGGGGGTCATACCCGATTCATATGGCATTAACTTGCGCGCCGTTTTTCGCCTGGGACCGAACAGCATGCCTAAAGCGATGATCAGGAAGGCGAATAGGATAGAAAGGATGACAATGACAGCGACAGGGATATAGGAAGCCAGCATTTTACCTCAGCAGTCAAGTAGTTGTTAAGCTAGTAACAAGCAGGTTATATCTGGTAAAGCATGCAGCCAGTCAGTATGGGATTAACAGACAAATTTTAAGCGGTATACCCCATCCTGGCAAGGTGCTACCCGAGCGCGACCGCGTGAAGTTTATCACATGCAAACAGCGGTGTCAATTTGAGTTGATAAAAGCAATATTAATGCCACTGCTTACGGTAAACACCAAGCAGTCCACGCGGATGCTTTCGTGATTTTAATTTAATTTAACGTGTCTCTAAGGTGGATACGGTACGAATGAGCGATCAACTCAAGAAGTCACGCAAGTGCCTGCTGCGAGTCGGGTGGCGCAGCTTGCGCAGGGCTTTGGCTTCAATCTGGCGGATACGCTCGCGGGTGACATTGAACGCTTGACCAACCTCTTCAAGAGTGTGGTCCTTACCATCCAGCAAGCCAAAGCGCATTTCCAACACCTCACGCTCGCGCGGCGAGAGCACTGCCAGAGCATTCTTCACTTGCTCACGTAACATTTCCCTGGCAGCCGCGTCCATGGGTTCCTGGGCTTCTTCATCTTCAATAAAATCACCCAACATCGAGTTGTCTTCGCTGCCGACCGGGCTCTCCAACGACACCGGTTCTTCAGCTGCCCGCAGTACCTGCACCACCTTGGAAGCCGCCTGGTTCCAGCGCATATGCACCTCATGGGGTATCAGGCTGGGTTCACCTTTCACTCTCTGGATCAGCTGCTTGTCCTTGGCATCCACGAAATCAGCTTCCAGAGCCAATTCTTCAGGGGTGGGCGACCGTCCCAAGGTTTGGGTCAGCTGGCGCTGCACCTGCATCAGGCGGTTGAAGGTCTCAAAGATATGCACCGGGATGCGTATGGTGCGCGCCTGGTCTGCGATCGAGCGGCTGATGGACTGGCGTATCCACCAGGTGGCATATGTGCTGAATTTATAGCCCCTGGAAGGGTCAAACTTAGATACCGCTCGTAGCAAACCAAGATTCCCCTCCTGGATGAGGTCGAGGAATGAGCTGCCTCTCCCAAGGTAGCGCTTGGCGACGCTTACCACTAAACGCAGGTTTGATCGGATGAGCATCTGGCGCGATTCCTGTGCGCGAAACTGGACCTCTTCAAGGGTGGACCTGAGCTGGCTTTCAGCGGGAAGCCTGACCAAGTCCTCTTCATGGGTTTTATCTTCAGCTGAGGGGGTTTTCCTGGCTCTCTTTTTCGGCTCACCTTCACTTGCTTGTTCGACTAGATATGGGGCGAGAGAAGGCATTTTGTGCTTTTGGGCGAAGAAGTTATCCGCAGCCATGGCAGTTTCTTCTGGCAGCAGGTACAGGAAGATGAAGACTGTCAATGCATTGCGAGCAACCTGGTCCCAAAAATGATCTACGCCCCACCGCCCATTGTCGAGATATGCACGCAGGTAGGAAGGCGTGGTGATAGCCCAGGTTTGCCTGAGCTGAAGAGCTTCCATATGAATCTTTGTAAAATCCGGGGTATCATAACCCAGGCGCTGGGTGTCTTCAGCCAGCCTGCTCCAGCTGATAATGAGCTCATCCGATAGCGCCATATAGATGTTGGTAGTGATCTGCTGCCCGCGGCGGGCAATTGGGTGGTCACGCATCAACACATTTACCCGGCGGGCAGCTTCGATGCGAGTAGCCAGCCAAAACTCGTGATCGACGCTGAGCAGCTCGATCTCGCCAATTTCCCTGAGGTACAGCCTGACCGGGTCTTCGCTAAGCTCACCTTCCAAAGCGGGGCTGAGCATATCGAAAGTTTCATCTTCAGCGACCTCGCTCAAACCCTGGCTAGCTTGGGCTATCAGATCCTCATCAGGCTCATCAATGATTACTTCTTCATCCAGCTCCGAGACCAAATCGTCAACATCATCAACCGAATTGGCCGGCTGTTGCTTGTCATCCTCATCAGTAAAACCCTCAACACCTGCGATTTCTTCGCGGTTAGCATTTCGCTTGCGAGCCATACAACAATTATCACCTAATTTATCATTTTTGGCGAATCATCTATTGATCAACGAGCTTACCCGAAGATAGCGGTCTTTCCCCACCTGGTTAGGTTTACGCCCAGACGGTGGCAATATTTACCCAGGTTTTTCTGTTGGTGAGCGCCACATCAGCCAGGTGGATAAACCAATGAGCTCGATTTGCCTGGAAATCTGAAAGCCAAAACGCTCATAGATGGGCAAGTTGCGCGGGTTGGCATTCTCAAGGTGACACCCCACCTGGTCTTGATCCGCTTTGTCAACAAGGTGCTGGAGCATTGCTGAACCCACACCCCGCCCCTGGCATTCTGGATGCACCCCGATATATGCAAGGTAATAATGGGGCTCACGTGGGTGATAATGCTCCACTTTACCCAACCAGCTCGTCCAGTCACGGATGTCGTAAAACCCATTTTCTACAAACGACTGGACCAATAACCACCACTGGGCCAGCCTGGGCAATGGGTAGCGCCCAGGAGGATAGATCACCGCTACACCAAGCAGGTTGCTTCCTTCACTCACCTGGATAGGGTAGGCACGATGCAGGCAAATCCTGATTTCGGCTCGAAAATCGTTTATTAATGCCTGCAACATCCGCTCAGGTGATAAATCCTTATAGACGGCGAGGCTGACCGGATCAGACATAAACGCCCGGCCCAGCACTTGCGCGGCCTGGCGGTATGTTTGCCCGGTGACTGGTTGAATATTCATGGATGTGGGCTATTCATCTGAGTGTCTGGATATTGGTTGAAATAAACCGCGGCCTGCTTAGCGGGCAATCATGAACTTTTCCTTGGCCTGGTGCAGGTTTCTCAATGACCGGGTACATTTGGTAATACTTTCTTCATATTCCTTACTGCGCGGCTCACCGGTCTTCACCGCTTCATCCATTTGATAGCGTAGCTGGTTGATCACCTCCGTAACCTGCCGGCGGCGGATCTCAAGCACTGCCCGCATCATATCTTCCAATACGCGCGCTTCGCGTGGATCGAGTTTTTCCGTGCGTTCCAACAATCCATCCACGGTCTCCATTAGCAACAGAGACAAGCGATTTAATACGTAATTCATCGGTTCAGTTTGGTCTTGAGCCAGCGATTCCTTCACAAGCATGAAGACTGCCTGGTACTCGGCGCTTTCGAAGTCCTGCCTTGAGAGCGGGATCAGGTGTGATTCATGCAGGGCACGGTCGACATGGAACAAGAGCTCTGGCCGGCGTACCAGGATCCCCAGGCAATGAGCCTCCAGGCGGGCGTTCCCGGTTTGGACGGCAATCTCAGGAACAGGCTCCTTCTCGGGCGAAGGCGCTGTTCGAGGGCGCCGGCGAGTGGGGCGAGCGAGGCCTCCCCCGCCTGTTAGCATGCGTTCCTCTACCCGGATCAGGCGGGCAAGCTGCTGCCGGTAGGCTTCGCGTTCGATGGCGTTGGGCACTTCGTTAATCAGCGGCAACACCTGGGCAGCGATATCGGCTTTTGTCTTGGGGTCATTCACATCCCGGCCACGCGCCAGGGTCTCCATGACGTGCACGACCACTGGCTTGGCATTCTCCAGGATTTGCTGCCACTCAAGCGGATCACGCTTGACCACATCATCGGGGTCCATGCCCTCCGGCAGGGTAGTGACACGGATATCCGCATGCAGGCGCGACTCGTGGGCGATCAGTCCATGGGCATCAAATACCGGCTCCGTCTCGCGATCCATGGTCTGCCGGGCGATCTGCAAGCCCCGTAGTGTAGCTTTATCCCCGGCAGTGTCGGGATCAAGCGCCAGGATATAACGCTGGGTGAGGTGTTTTAACAGGCGCAGCTGGTGTTCGGTAAGGGCGGTGCCCATGGGAGACACAGTGTTGGTGAAACCTGCCTGGTGCAAGGCGATTACATCGAAGTAACCCTCGACGATCACCACCTGGTCTTGCGCTCGTATGGCATTACGGGCACGTTCCAGTCCATACAGCAGGCCACTCTTATCAAAAACAGGGGTCTGGGGTGAGTTCAGGAACTTAGGCAGGTCATCTGGGTCGAGAATACGTCCCCCGAAACCTGCCATGCGGCTGCGGCCATCACGTATGGGGAACATGATGCGGTGCCTGAATTTATCGTAGATCGAGCCATCATCCCGTTCGGATACCAGACCGGCTTCTCGCAGCTGTGACTCTTCCCGGCCTTTGCTCTTGAAGTATTGGATAAGAGCCTCGCGAGCATCGGGGGCATAACCCAGCCCAAAGGTTTCGATGATCTCATCCGTCAAACCCCGCTTTTTCAGGTAATCCAACGCTTTCAGTCCATTGGGCGTATTACGCAGCTGGTGTCTGTAATAGGTAGCCGCTTCATCTAGCAGGGCACGCAGCTGGGCATGCTCTTCTTCAGCAACGACCTCCTCGGGAGTCTGGGGTTTGAGCTGTACACCCGCCCGGTCTGCCAGGTAGTTCAGGGCTTCGGCAAAATCCCAGCCCTGTTTTTTCATGGTGAAAGTAAAGATGTCCCCACCTTCGTTGCACTGCCCAAAACAACGCCACGTGCCGGTGGAGGGAAATACCGCAAACGAAGGCGTGCGCGTGTTGGGGTGGAATGGGCAGAAACCTGTGTAATTCTTGCCGGAATGCTTGAGCTGCACCGACTCTGACACAAGGTCAACGATATCTATGCGAGATTTGATCTCATCGATGGATGACATCCGTTATTCTCACGGTTCAGGGATGATTAAGAACTCGATTAGATTATACCAGCCTGGTCAGCCAGGGGGTTGGATGACCAGTGTATTTACGTTAGGCTGTGATTGTATTGATTTCCACTTGACATAACATTTATATTATGTATAATTAATTCGATAAATATCTAATTAGTTAGAAGACATTTGTGAGGCCATAAACCTCGCTACAGCGAGCGCAACAAGGAATCGATGATGAACACGCTAAATGTGCAAAATGATGAACAGTTGTTGACCTTTTTCAAGGCCCTGGCGGATGCTAACCGGTTGAAGATCGTTGGTTTACTTGCCCAAAAACCGTATACCGTCGAGCAACTGGCCGCCATGCTTGAGGTACGCCCTCCCACGGTGTCACATCACCTGAAGATGCTCTCCGAGGCTGGTTTGGTCAGCGCTAAAGCTGAAAGTTACTACAACCTGTACCAGCTGGAGCCGGGTGTGCTGGAGCAGATCGCCAGGCGGTTGGTTGCTCAGGACAAGCTTCCCAGCATGGCGGCTGAAGTGGACCTGCAAGCCTATGATCGGATGGTGCTACACAATATATTACTGCCAGATGGCAGGCTGAAAGTGATCCCTGCTCAACGCAAGAAACGTGAGGTGGTGCTCAAGCACATCCTCAAAGATTTTGAGCCTGGGATACATTACACAGAAGCACAGGTTAATGAGATCCTTTCTCATTACCACGCAGATACCGCTACCCTGCGGCGCGAGATGATCACATACAAGTTCATGCAGCGGTCTGGTGGAGAATACTGGAGAATCGATGGCGAACAGCCATCTTGAAGGAAGAATAAAAATGAACACATCATCTGATAGTCAAGAAGAACTCATGAACTTTATGAAGTCATTGGCAGACGCCGAGCGGATGAAGATCGCCGGGCTGCTGGGCGTGGAAGCCCTGACCGCCAGCCAGGTGGCTGAACGGCTGAAGATGAAACCGGCTGAAGCTGCACATCATCTGGAGGTGCTGGTTCAGGCGGGTTTGGCACAGAAGGAAGGCAATGCCTACTGCTTAGACAGCCGCGCCCTGGAAGCGTTATCGCGCCGCATGTTGGCCCAATCGCGCCCCCCTGCCCCTCAATATGAAGGAGACGAATTTGAAGTCAAGACTTTACGTTCCTATCTCAACCGTGATGGCACTCTAAAATCCATCCCTAACCAACACAAAAAGCTGATGGTGATCCTGAATCACCTGGTGAAAGATTTCGAGCGGGGTGTGAAGTACCCGGAAAGCCAGGTCAACCAGATGCTCCGGCGTTACCATGAGGATACCGCTGCTTTGCGCCGCTATATGGTGGATAATGGCCTGCTCCAGCGAAACAAGGGCATATACTGGCGAACCGAAGTGGACGTTTAAACGGTAGTCACAATATTTTGTGGATATCACGCGACAGTTCAGATCAGAGTAAGGGCGCAGCGCCACTGCGCCCTTACTCATATGTTTGGAATTCTTACGGGGTGTTGAGGTGGAATTGCTGCAATGTTTCGCTCCATTTTCGCATATTATTCTATGAAGTGCGCATGCGATGTGTCTATGTGCAGCATGGTTAAGGACAGTCCGACTTTTCAAAAAGTGCTTTTTTATAGACAACCAGCCGAAATTACCGAAATTAAAACTTTTTCTCCATCAGGTAGAGCACCCGGCCGGAATCGATGATCGGTGTCCGGTCATCGATATTAAAATACCTGCTGAAGGCAGATTCGAATCCATCCTGATGGTAATCTATGAAAATATCAGACCGGCTGGACAGGAGCACCTGAACCTGTGAATCATCCTTAGGTACCCATTCGATGATCAGCCAGTGACCAAGTTCATGAAAGTAATCTGCCAGGAGGAAGAGAGGCACATTATTCGAAATCGCCAGGTGATGGATGATCGCCAGGGCCAGCACTACATCTGCGGAGCCGCGTTGGAGGAGTGACAGGCGTTCGTGGCCATGCCAGCCGAGTGAAGGCGATGGGTTGCTGAAATCCATGATCAGGGGAAGTAAATTGTGCTCTGCCTGCTCCTTCATACGCAGGTAGTTGATCTCCACTGCAGCCGGGTCGACATCCATCGCCAGGGTTGAAGCACCCATCTCAGAAGCCAGGCGACTGAAATCACCCGTATTCGCCCCCAGATCCCACACCCTGGCTGGTTGAACACGCTCCAGGTATTGGGTAACCACCTGCCGCTTGTGTTCCATGGCAGGAGGAGAATAATGGCCAGCAGATGCAGCGTAGTAGTCGCCCCACTCGGTACCGGCTGGCTTCCAGTCCAGCTTACGAGTGGCATTCTCCAGGCTGTCAATCAACCCCAATAACGATAGTTTGCTAATTTTCCTGGATGAAACGACTTTATCCTGCTTGCCACCAGCATAGCGTTTTTGCGCGGATGCGTGCAAGTGTATGTGCGTGGCCAGGCCAAAGGAATAATGCGTGCGTCTGGGCAGCAGCGCTGAAGCGAGATCGAGTGGCACGCCATCCAGGTGCACCCGCAGCAGCTGCCCCAAGCGGATATCGCGATGAGCCATGAGTGCCAGGGGCGCCAGGAAATGCTGGCAGTATTGGCGGTAGGCAACCCAGGGCTCACCTTCCCGGTAACGTTCGAAGGACAGCGTATCGATCAGGATGGGCTTCCCGTCCATAAACTGGATATTGTAGGCGCTGGCATCTTTAAGCACCATTCCCGCTTGTAAGGCAAGGTTTTGGATATACAGGGTAGCCAGGGCAGCATCCTTGAGCTGGCTGAAACACCATTCATACGGATAAGAGATGAAAGGCAATAACTCGGGTTGGATGACCCGGGAAGCTGCTAATGGGTCGACGGGGGCCGTATCAACTTCGCGATGGGGGATGAGCAGCCCTGCGCCTGCCAACCTGGCGTACAGCCCAGAGCTCATCAGCAGGTCATATTGTTCCCGGTACACATGGTTGATCTGCCGGTATAAGATCCCGTCGCGTTGGAACAGGAAACCACTCGGGTCGCGAAACGAAGCACCTAAACGCTGCTCAGGGTTGTTTGGTGAGGTCATCCTGGTCTATTTCAGCGCTGCGTTTGAATAAGCCCTTGATCTTCTTCCAGAAAACCTTGAGAACGATCCCGACCGTCATTAATCCAGCGATCAACACCTGGACAATGATGCTGCCGCTGCCCGGATCCAGGTACGCAAGGGAGCGGAAGTGGGGAGCAAATAGGTTGAAAAGATTTTCGATCATGCAGCCTCGCAGGTAAAAATTTGCCAACAAATCATGCCGGCTGGTGTGAAACCTGTGATTTCACGATACGGACGAGAAAGGCTCCGTGAATAGCCCCTACGATCAGGCCTGTGAGCAGCAAGATGCCAGCCATGAACAGGATGATCGAGGAGAGTTGGGTAAACCTCATCGCGTTGTCGATGCCCCAAAAAATGATCGGCATACCGACCAGCCAGGCGAGCATATTGGCGGGAACCCATATTCCAGCCCCCTGGACAGTTTTGCGCAAGACGAGCCACTGGGCGAAGGATAAAACTGCCCCTCCGACTGCACCAAGGCCAGCCGCCAGCAGCAGGAACACCCATTGCTCCGGTTCGTGGGCAGGGATTGAAGCTTGCGCAGTTGCCTCACCCAGGCTCATGAGAGTGGAGGGCAGGTACCCCAGCACGTATGCCAGCAACGCCCCCAGCAGGGTCGCCAGCCACCAGGCAGCCTGGCGGATTTTTGGAAACCAGGGATGCATGGCCCACCACTGTAGTAATCCGACCAGGGTGGCTTCGATGACGCCACTGACGACCGCCACCAGGAATGTAAGTAAAATAGTTATGTAGTTGTTAGTGCTGCCAAGCGAGGCGATGATGGCGGCACCGACGCCAAATGTCAACCCCAGCCCGAACATCTCGCCGAGACCGTTGGCAAGCACCCAACGTAACCACAAGGAGGCATAGCGTCCAGGCATTACCTGGCCCTTGGGTGCAGGCTGAATGATTCGTCTTTATTCAAAAAACCTCCCAGCGGCTGTGCAGTGAGCGGCAGGATGCGGCTATTGGCAAAATAGGGGAAATCGAAGCCGGTTGGGTCACCAGCTTTTTTGTTTGGGATGGGCATCAATCGGGCGGTGAGGGGTTTGGCCAGGCGAGTAGAGAGGCTTGCCAGGTCGAGCAGGACAGCCCCCAGCTGTTCCACGCTGGTGTCACCTGGTAGTGGGACCGTATCCAGGCCTGTACCACACACCGCCGAATAAAGCAGCAGGTCTTTCACACCCAGAAGTCCTTCTGCTGCGCGCCGGGCGAGTGTGGCATCTTCAAGCAAAGGTAACATCAAGCCACTGAAGCCAGCTCGGGGGAATTCAGCCTTGTCCAGCGTGTCTGCCAGGATCGCCGCTGCAGCCAGCGAGCCGTGATTACCTACGGCCCGAATTCCCAGGCGCTCCAAGGTAGTCCCCAGCGAAATTTCCTCAGAAGGGAAGGGAGCCAGGGAAAAATCTATCCCACCAAAGCTTACCCGGGTCTGCTTTTCAATGCGCTGGGCGAGCCGGGTCAGCAGCCGTGCATGGGTCTCAATCGATTTCACCAGACTGTCACGCGCTTCCTGAAGGTTGGCAACCTGGCTGAAGGCGGCGACGGCCAGGTCGGCAGCCTCGGTGGCGAGAGCAAAGGATGGCTCACCCCCCTGGTGATAGGCAGCGGGGAAAAAAGGTGAACCGGCTGGGACGTTGGCCAGGGCAGCAAAGCGCAGGTTGGCAAAACCATCTGCAGCGATAACGCTGGCCCTGTGAATCACACGGGCACACTCAATAACTGCCGGGAGTGACACCCGCGCATCCTGAGTGGTTAGCGATCCGGCAAAAAAGGCATTTTTCGTGGCAGCCAGGGCCTCGGGGATAACCGCATAAGCCTCAGGCGTCTCAGGGAAAGCCGGTCCAACGGACACATAGGAAAATCCCCTTTGAGCAGCTTTGTCTTCGAGCTCATGGGCAAACCTGGAAAGCTTACCTTCTTTAAAATCTGCCAACAGTTTACTGAACGGGATGATGGCCAGACGGCTGGATTGGACTTCGTAACCGAACTCGCTGAAAATGGGCTGGGCGATGATCAGGAACTCACCCGCCAGGTCGAGTCGACGCTCATCCAGAGGGTAGGAAGGGTCGATAAAGCAGGTGATGGAGCGGATCTTCATGCCTGGAATTCTATCAGGGTTGGAAATCCCGGGCAAGATGAGATTATAAATTCTGATGGGAGAACATGACACATGAATAATGTTGGCAGAGAAAATGTACTGGACAGGCCGACCCATCCAACCTGTCCAGACGTTATGATGGCACCCCCTTGCTAACTGCCTTTAATACATCAGGCGCACAAGCGCAATAATTTAATTTTTGGTAAATCACTCCTGCATATACATCTTATTCAATGGACATCATTCTAACAGTGGTCAGATACGGTCCAAGAGTCGGTAGGCTTCATCCGCCATGACCGATTCAAACGGTTGGGGGATCACAGAGGGATACATACTTTGCCCCATGAAATCGGAATTACGATTTATCTGCTCGGTGAGGTGCAACAACCGGCTCAGCCCTACCCGGTAAGCCGCGGATACGACATAACCGAAGCGGACCAGCTGGGAATCGATACGGCAGCCGCTATCTTGTAATCCATTGACATAGCTGGTGAACAATGTCTCCGAGATATCATGCAGGCGGTAATTACGTAGATTCAAGTAGGTGCCATACACCAGCTGGCCAAGGTCATCACCCAGGGCTTCAATACCGGTCAGCGACCAATCCATGGCCACCGTCTGGTCCAGTTTGCGGGGTGAATGGCGCGAGATGAAATTCACTGGGTTCGTATCACCGTGACTGATCGTTTTTGGCAGCTGTTCTAATTTGGCCAGGAAGCGGTCATGATCATTCAGCAAGCTGCGGAAGCTATCCAGCTCAGGGTTGGGATAAACCTGCCACACTTGGGGATGATCCCACGGGAAATCCTGCCATGGGATGAATGACAGCCACTGCCGCGTACGGTGCCTGGACAGCCAGGGAAAGGTTGGCAGCTGGCGGCGGGAGATATAAATGCCATTGAAACGACCCAGGTGGCGGGCAGCCATTGCATAACGCGCCAACGGCCAATTCCCCGAGTAGGTATCACTGACATCCTCCAACCACATCCCAGCAATATTCCCCGGGATTTCCTGGGCTTCGTAACAACGTGGAGCAGTGACACCCTCCGGTAGCCCATCCAGCCAGCCGGATTGGTAGATGAGCAGCTCACGTTTCCAATAATTCCAGTGGGTTGGGTCATTTCCTTCACCGTAGTTACTATAACCCAGATTGGCCGGCGACTGGATCACCTTGAGGATCACTGACCAATCCAGCCACTCACCCCGGTCAACACCAACACCTTCAAACCGGTACAGGCCTGCACTTACCGGGTTAGCTGATTTACCATCCATATTGCGCGTGCGCCATCCCTGGATTTGAAAATTATTCCGGTTCAACGATCTCCTGACCACGGAAGATAAGCGCGATTTGTTGATCGAGCGTAGTGCTGCCGGGATGTCATTCTCGAGGGCGAAACAGCCGTGGTAATCGATACAAACACGCAGCGAATCAGGCCCACCCATTACATTATTCATTTGATTGGATGGGAGCGGACGTTTGTAGATTTTGGTGCTTGTGACGGGAGGTTTTTCACTTTCTTTTCCATAAAACGATAGATACCCAGTGGCTGCTGGGCGCTGCCTCAGGAAGCTACTTTTGTATGTGTCCATATTTTTCCTCCATAACCCCTCGCTAAGAGTAATTCGTTTGGATGTAGAACCTCAATTCACCCACAAGATGAATGGAAGATTAAGGATATTTTAAAGAAAAATAACAGAGCTAACATTGGAAAGAATTGGGGTTAATTGGCATGTTGCCAATTGTCTATCAACTACCCGCTTGAACTAGTGGGAGACATCAATCCAGGGCGAGTTTTAGCAATTGATTAATTAAAACAGGCTCCGTACAGGCAGCCTGTTTTTAGCTTTCGATTTCCCCCTGATTGATTAAGCGCCAATAAATGATTTCAGTTGATTAGTAATCGAGCCCGATACGATATTGACGACTTGGCTCATCCTGGTTCGGTGTGATCATGTCGGGGCGCATCATCTCGTTGTCTTCATGATCCACAATATGGCAATGCCAGACATACCCACCTCCCCCAGCACTCGGATCAAAGCTCAGGTGGCAATTTGTAGATGGTGTTGTTGGATCGATACCCTGGGGTGCCCAGCGGATAAGGAAGCGAGTCACCATCCCAGGCGGAGCCATCACGGTATCTTTCCAGCCAGCCTCCTGGGGCAAGGCCGCTTTGACAGGACCTTTCAGGAACGGGGTCACATCAGGATTACCACCATATTTTCCACCAATCGGTGTGTCATAGGCCAGGGGTGGCCCATAAGCAGGGATGAATACACCCGGTCCAACATTCATTTTCATTGTGAAATCAAACCCGGCAGGAAATGCCGTGGAATACGCTGCAAAATACTTTTTCGTGTCGTATGCTTGCCTACTTTGGAGCTGGAATTGAGCCAGGTGGGTATGGATAGGGTGGGCATCTGCAGTCGTGTTGACAATTTCCCATAGCTCCGTATCACCTTCAGTCGGAATTTCTGACAGGTAATTTCCATGCCCATCATCGATGAAGCCCGGAATGGGGCTCTTGGTGTAGATGGGCATCATGGGATCCGTGTTATCAACACCAGTGATGCGGTACCCGTCCCACTTCGTATTATTGACCAGGATCTCAAGCGGCCCACCAGGATAAGCAGTCAGGACCCCAGTAACCGGATCAATTGCATTTTGAGGCATGCCCATGATCTCGTTCAGGGTTAGCTGGCGGGTCTTAGCAAGTGGGGCAAGCGTCAAATCATTGATCACGGGCCGGATAAACGCAGTAGGGTCCGGATTGTAACTTGTATCGACAACTGCACCACCAGTCACCACAAATTGCATAATCTTACCGGTTGTGGCACCCTGCGGTGATGCACCGCCGGGATAGGGCGCTTTGGCTGTGTTCTTCAGCAACCATTTTCCTGAATATGGCACTCCATTGGGCCCGACCACTGTTCCAGCATATCCCGCGAAGTCAACGATTACCCAATAACGCTCGCCGGGCATCATTAATAGCTTGTTGTTTACTGCTGCAGCAGGGTCGATCCTGACCGGTTTGTTCAGGTAGCCACCATCAGTAGCGACAACCCACAGCGGAGGCCCGAAGTTCTTAGATACCGGATCAACCAGGCTCAGCTCATAGCTTCGGGCATTTGAGCCATTGATGAACATTAAGAGGTAACGCCGCTGCTCCACGGTCTTGCGTGGCCAGGTCTTGCCATTCACGCAAATGGTGTCACCGATAAACTCCGGCACCCAGTAGGGGTGCTCAGGATTCAATGCCCATAACAACCCTCCGGCACTATCGGCAGGGAAGAAGAGCTGCCCATTCGTATCAAACATGCGGTCTTGTATCACCAACGGGGTGATGGTATATCCCAGAGGTTGCCCTTCTACAAAAAAAGTAGGCAAGACGGTATCACCTGGATCTAAGATAAGATATGCACCTGCCAGGCCGCAATATACATTAAGGCGCGTCGCTCCCAGGGTATGGTCATGGAACCAGATCAGGGCTCCTTCCTGGTCGTTAAGATAATTGTAGATGCAGTAATTCTTTGGTGATAACCCATCCCTTGAATAGTAGCCACTTCCGACCTTCACCCCATCGCTGGTGAACCAGGCATCCGGCCCACCGTCCAATACAGGCGGGATGTAACCACCATGCAGGTGTGGGACAGCCGGAATGGCATCCAGGTAGTTTTCGGCTCCTTCCTCACCTTTAACTGGTGGACGAGCCATATGATTCCACATATTCATACCGTCATGCATGGGATCTGCCCAATGCAGGGTTTGATCGGTGGAATATTTATATGCCAGCACCTGGGTGCTTGCGGCAGAACCAAGGTTATTGATAAATTTTATTTGGGTTGGGCTGTTCTTCGTCGCTAGAACTACCGGTCCAAGATAGCTTGCCCGGTTTGCTTGACCTGAACCAATATATGCCCAGGTAACGGTTCCTTGATAATTAGGGACGGTTCCAGTAGACAACACCATCGACAGCCTTTCGGTCATAGTTAAGTCGATTTGAGTGCCACTATCCACAAGTAGTGAATCTCCAGCGAGCAGGTCTGGCAACTCATCCACGAATTGAGGAATATTTTTGGGGTTTAATGGGATTTGGGTCGACTGGACTGCCTGAGCCCGCATCAGGAAGCTTCCGCGGGTTGCCAGGTAGGTAGTTGCCCCTCCTGCAGCTACTATTTTTATAAAGCCTTTACGTGTAAGCATGTTTTCCTCCTCAATGAAATCTATTAAAATTGCTTTTGACCTAGCTATCTTTGCTTCAACCAAATAGTTCCGATGTGCCAATATTATTTTATAAATTAATACCTGGTAAATAATTGGAAAAAATTTGCGTTTATTGGCTATTAATCAATTCTTTGCCGATCGATTTGTTCGATCTCAATACCTACATGAGCTCAAACGAAACTGCAAGAATCAAAGTAGCAGGCTCTTTTCGAACCTGCCACTTAGTGATGATAAGCTACATATATCCATAAATATTATCTAATGCTCACCTTAAACCTGACCCAGTAGCCTACAAATATCCTCCGACTTTTATCAAGAGATAGATTATTACTCTTGAACTTTCCATAAATTGCGGGAGTATGTAAATAACCTACCAAACCATAGCCAGCAGGCAAGTCCGTGGTTTTTGACACCTGTAAGCCGGCTATCGCGGCTATATATTCCAGCATAAGGAATGAATTGTATTATGAGCGCCAGCTTACAGCGAATTATCTTCGATAATCCGGATCAGCCCATGCGGGTTACGGATGATGACCTTCTCACGCCCAGCCACGACCAACTCCTGCCCATGCCACTGGCTGAGGGTGCGGCTGGCGGTATAGAGGGTAGTGCCTGACATTTCTGCCAGGTCCCGGCGGGTGAGCCCGAGGTCGATCATGATCCCCTCCTTGACCCTTTTCCCCGATTGGGCAGCTAGGCGGATCAAAGTATGTGCCAGGCGCTGCTCCACACGTTGGGTGGTCACCTGGTGGAAGCGCTCCTGGATTTCGCTGAGCTGTTCAGACATGATCTTCATGGCATTCAATGCCAGCTGCGGGATGTGCATCACCTGTTGCATCATCTCATGCTGGTGCCAGGCAATGGCCTGACAATCCTCCGCTGCCTGGGCAGTCACTGGATATGTGCTGCCGGTCATTGCAACCAGACCAAATGGCTGGATGGGATTAACCACCTCGATCAATGACTGGCGGCCATCAGAGCCCAGGCGGAGCCTCTTTACCTGACCCCGCATAAGCACGAACATGTATTCTGCTGGATCACCCTGGTGGTAATAGAACCCGCCTGCATGCAGACGCTTTTCATGGGCTGCTTCGATCAATGACAATACATCATTATGTTTCAACCCCATAAACAAGGAAATTCCTTCGATCTTGTCGACAGGAAAATCTGGTGTAATTTTCATGCTCGGAGCAATTCTCCTAATTTACGCTGGCGCAAAGACAGCTAATGGCGATCCCGATAAAATCTGCACAGTAAGGTGCCAGCGTTCATCGCCTGCATTGAAATCATACTATACACGACTTCCATACTGGCAAATATCGTATTAGAAAACAGTTAAAGGATGGGAAAAATGGAAGCAACCGATTTATTAAGCAGTGAACATCGAATAATCGAATGAGTCCTTGATACGCTTGAGACTGGTGTGGACTTGCTTGAATCTGGCGAGAAAGTAAATCCTCAGTTCTTCTCCTCGGCTACCGAGTTTATGCGCGGTTTCGCTGACCAATGCCACCATGCCAAGGAAGAAGGGATCTTATTTTCACAGATGAAGCAGCAGGGCATTGCCATGGAAGGCTGCCCGCTGGGGGTGATGCTAGCTGAGCATGAATGCGGCCGGCAGTACACACGTGCCTTGACCTCAGCAACCCAGGCAATGCAGGCAGGGGACGAGAGTGGGTCACGCAGGGCAATCATGAGCTCCCGTAGTTATATCGCTTTGCTTCGCCTGCATATATACAAAGAAGATAATATCCTGTTCCCGATGGCGGATCAAGTGATCCCGCCTGGCCAGAATGCCCTGATCATGAATGCGTTTGAGCAAGTTGAAAAAATCGAAACTGGTGAAGGTTTTTACGAAAAATATGAAGCGCTGGCTGAAGCCCTCGAAAGAGATATCCAGTCGTACTCTCACAAAGCACAATGACTTGCCCACCATATTGTTCAAACCTGTCTGAATCAGTAATAAATAAAGGAATCCAATGCAACCACAAAAAAAATCCCTGCCTTTTATACTGACTATAATCATTGTCACCGTCATGGTGGTTTTCGGAGGTGCAGTGCTGGTGAGTGCTGGCGTACTCGCAACCATTACACCGATCCGTGAGGTCGGGACTCCCGCAAGCTCGCCCGAAGAATCCAGTTCATCTGATGTTCCCACTCCAACACCTTCTGTCCTACCCAATGTGCTGGTAAATCAATTTCACGTGGAAGTAGGCTTTGGGTCTCCAATCCCAGTCGATGTGGTCGTGGAAGGAGAATGGTCAACTCCCTGCGCTCAGCTGGATCAGGTGAACTTGCATTACCCAGCCCAATTCCAACTATCCATTGACTTGCTCAGCAACCCAATATCAACCGGTTGCCCAGCATCAACACAAGGGTTGCCATTCATCTTCAGGTTCCCTCTCAACATGTCAGGGTTACCTGCCGGAAACTATGCGATCAGTGTCAACGGTGTGCAGGCTAGCTTCGATTGGCCACCAGTTGGAGGCGAGCAGACACCTTCGGAAACACCGGTACGGATAGCGTTGGTCGGCCCGGATGGAAACGTATGGATCATGGATGAACCGGATGGGGGGTTACATCAGGTGACAACAGATGGGACTGACTTGTACACCTTCACCAGCCCGGATATCACTTATGACCAGCCGAGACTCTCATCTGATGGCAGGTTCGTCGCCTACCAGCGAAACGATAGTGTGCAGGTAGGCAGTGGAATCCAGGTCGATTTTGGCCTGTGGGTGACTGACCTCAGCACAGGGGCAAGCCGTGAAGTGTATGACATGGACCCGGCTAGCTACAGCTGGAAACACGGGAGTCACTTGCTGGCATTTGCCAGCGAGCTGAGCCAGGATTATTTCGGCTTACACGCTGGTACACCCGACTCGAACTTCGCCAACCGCATTCAAGGCTACGATGCCGAATCCCAACAGACCAGTGATCTGGTCTTGCCAGAGCGTGGTTATGCCATGGTACAACCGGTCTGGTCACCGGATGGGCGGTTCCTCAGTTTCAACGAAGTTCAATATTATGAAGGTCAAGGGCCTCTCGCTTATGTTGATTTCACCAACAATCAATATACTGCCCTGGATATCCCCCTGGGAATTTACAGCTGGTCTCCGGATAGTGAATGGTTGGCATATGACAACCTGACATACACCGCCACGGGGAACGAGCGTATCTATATACGCACAAGAGAGAGTGGTGAAGGCACACCTTTCTCACAAGAATATGACCCCGGATACGCGGCTATGCCAGTATTTTCACCCCAGGATAACCAAATCGCCTACCTGGCGAACCTGACCAACCCGGATGTGCAGCATTACAGCCTCATCATCCAGCCCTATCCGCAAGGTGATCCGGTTACACTGGGCGAATTCGACAATGTCATCCAGTTGAATTGGTCTCCAGATGGAACGCGCTTAATATTAAGCTCTGGACCTTACGAGGCACAGCGAATTAGCGAAGTGGATGTGCTCACTGGAGAAACCAAAATCATTGCCCAAGGGATGCAGCCCAGCGTCGCATTTATCCCGTAGGGGGACTCGATCGAAGAAGAACAGCCCCAGGTTGCTCTGGGGCTGTTGGGGGATTTTTTCCGATTTCAGAAAGAAATGAATTAATAGGGGTAGTTCGTTTTACTTTACCAGGATTTTGTACCAAATGCCCGTCATTAGTGATGGTTATCCGGCGTTCCGACGCACGGCCAGCATGGTGATATCGTCAACCTGCGTGGCGCCCGTGGAATAATCCTTCACCTGATTTTGGATGTGGGCCAACACATCAGCCAGGTTTTTTCCGCTGGTAAATAAGGGGATGAGCTGCTGCTTGTCAAAATATTCGCCGGAGGGGTTTATGGTATCGGTTAGGCCATCGGTGTGCGCAAACAGGATATCACCCGCAGCGATGGTCACCTCGCACACTTTGTAAATAGCGCCAGCTGCTACACCAACTGCCGGACCACAGACCTTCAGGGCTTCCTTTACACCTGCCTGGTTAATCACCAACGGAGGCAAGTGACCGCCATTAGAATAGGTGAGCACTCCGGTTTGAATATCCAGCACCCCAAAGAAGATCGTACAGAACATGCTCGCCCGGTTGTGGGTTTCAGCAATATAGTTGTTGGTGAAAGCCATGGCGTTTTCGATGCGTTGGCCCGGGTTGTTTGTATCAATGCTTTCTACACGGGAGTAAAATTCGATATTTGCCACCGCTCTGATCAGGCTGCGGAACAGGGTCATGAACAAGGCCGCACCCAGCCCTTTGTCGCACACATCGGCGATGACCAGCCCAATATTCCCCTCGGGCAGCTCAAATACATCGTAAAAGTCTCCTGTGACTTCTCGGGCAGATTTTAAGGAAGCAGCGATTTCCCAACCGGGTGGCTGGGGGATGCTTTCGGGAAGAAAACCAGCCTGGATCTCATGGCCGATCTCAAACTCGCGTTCCATAGCCTTGCGGTAGAGCGCCTCCTGCTCCCACAAGCGTGCATTTTCCAGGGCTACACTCATGGCGTTGGCCAGGGTCCGCATCAGGCGCATGATGGTCTCATCAAAAGCATGTTCGTTGTCCATGTCCTTCAAGACGAGCGCGCCATCGACCCTGCCATTCATGATCAGCGGAACGAACAAGGCTGATTTCGGAAGCTCACTGGCAGACGAGTATACATTCTGATAGCGGATGACTGCTTCGTCCATATTTTCATCGATCAACAAAGGCTGAGGGTTTTGTAAAAGGTAAGCAAAAAAGCCTTTTCCCTCCGGGTGATATGGACTGACCTGGATGCGTTTTCCGTTTTCAACCTGGTAAGGCGTGGAAAGTAGATCGGAAACATGGTCATAGACCATGATCGAAAAGCTGGCTGGCGTAAAGAATTCGCTCAACTTCTCGCCAACCATTTCGTAGATGCCTGCTTGTTCCAACTTTTGAGCCAGCACCTCCTGGACGCTATTAATCAGGTGCAGCTCAGTGGCGCGTTGCTTTGTTTCATTAAGTAAACGCGCGGTTTCATCGAACAGCCTGGCGTTTTCCAGGGCCACGCTCATCGATGAAGCCAGGGTCTGCAACAGGCGCACATCCGACTCGTCGTATGCATATTCACGGTCGATATCCTGCAAGCTCAAAATGCCGGTCACCTGGTCACCCACGATCATCGGTACCCCCAGCCATGTTTTGGGAGTGATCGTGCCTGGGATGGTGTGCTGACCCAGGCGAGCAGCCAGCTCAGCTACGTTCTTACTGACCAGTACAGGTTGGCGGGTTTGCACAATCTGGGTGCGGAAGCCGCGAACCGGGTAATGCCCTGGTGCATAGATATGCTCACCGCGCTCGATGGCGTAACGGTGCTCCATGGTATCTGTTACGGCATCGTAAGTGGAGATCATCACCACTGGTGAATCGAAGATATCGCGGATCTTATCACCCACCAGGTTGTAGATGGCCTGCACATCCAGGTGTGAGGCCAATGCTTGTTGCACGCTGTTGATGAGCATCAATTCTGCTTCTCGCTCAACCAGCTCCTGGTTAATCGCTTCAGTTGACTGAGATGTTGTTTTCTGGTCGGTCATTTTCGTACTCTCTTTGATCGCCGGGGTAGATTGATATGTTTAATATACCTCCATCAGGCGACCAAAGCTCAATGTCTTTGCATGAAGTTTTTTATATCTAGGGAGCCGCCTGAATAGTCATCCGCAGGTGAATTCCGACTCTTATTTATCGACCCCACATCCGTGCAATCTCAAGCTTCGTGACTCTTCGGCTTGCGTGTGTTGTCCTCAATATCCATCAGCAGGTAAATCACCTCCGAGAGTGCCCGGGAGGCGATCCAAAGGAAGCCCCCTAAGACAAATGGGGTGATGGCAAACAACAAGTAGACCACCAGCTGTTCAACACTGAAGGTGCTTTTAATATACCAATATAGAAACAAAGCTATGAAAATACCCGTCACAGTAAATAATGCCAGGAAGAGCCACGATAATCGGTCAGAAGTCACAGCGATGCGCAATAAATTTTCCTGGTCATGGTAAGTATCTGTCTCTTGTTTATTATCCTTCAATAAGTCACTCATTTGATCAGTCATCTCACACCTCCATTTTATGATCCCTCAAAACAATGCACTTCCATTACCCCTTTCACAATGTCGCCAACAACGAGCGCAATGTATCGGGGTATGTGAAATAATCTAGCTCTATATGCTGTAGCCCATAAATTATAGCGGAATCCACAGAATCCCATACTGGATTCCCGGGGAGTTTATTTATTGCCACATTGAGTGATGATGATGCATATAAACTAGTTCAGCTGCAGCTGTGTAGCAGCAGTTGGATTAAGAAAAATTGACTCTCTCCTGATTTTATGTTAATATGAGATTAATTCATTAAGGCTGTGCATTACAGAGGATAATAACAACGCACAGCAGGTTTACCAGGAAACACACATTGGTTATTCACGCGTCTATGTCTCGTTTGTGGGCACACAAGGAGGTAAAAAAAACCTGGGGATCATTTAATGCCGCCATTTTCTAATAAACGTCAATCAATTTGAGGAGGAGCTCATGTTGAAAAACAAGAAAGTCATTTTTCGCTTTTTATTAGCAATTATGATTGCCTTGTCAGGCACCTTCGTGGTCGTCGGTGCTTTACAGGCGCGTGGTGATACGATCAATGCATCGTCGGTAAACATTCCGGGCGACTTGCAGAGTGAGCTGGGTTGTGCGGGCGACTGGGATCCAGCCTGCCCAAACACCAATCTCACCTACGATGCTGCAGATGATGTCTGGCAGGGTATCTTCCCTGTCCCAGCTGGAAATTGGCAATACAAAGCTGCCCTGGATGCTTCATGGGCTGAAAACTACGGGCTGCACGCTGTGCCTGGTGGAGACAACATCCCGCTTAGCCTGGCAGCACAGACCTCGGTCAAGTTCTACTACGACGACAAGAGCCACTGGATCACCGACAACCAGTATTCTGTCATCGCGGTCGCCCCAGGTAGTTTCCAATCTGAGCTGGGCTGCCCCGGCGATTGGGACCCTGGCTGCCTGCGCTCCTGGCTGCAGGATATCGATGGAGATGGCATCTACACACTTTCTACGACCGCTCTTCCAGCTGGCCCGTATGAGTTCAAAGTGGCCATCGATGAATCATGGGCTGAGAATTACGGCCAAGGCGGTGCTCCGGGTGGTTCAAACATCCCATTCAATGTGCCTGCCGGTAGCTTCCTCGTAGCGTTTACATACGATAGCATTACCCACATTCCAGCCGTCAGCGTCACTCCTATAGGCACAGCCAGTGTCACCATTGCGGGTGACTTGCAAAGTGAGCTTGGGTGTGGTGGAGACTGGGACCCAGCCTGCGCAGCTACACACCTCACTTATGATGCATCAGACGATGTCTGGCAGGGTAACTTCCCTGTCCCGGCAGGCAGCTGGCAATATAAAGCTGCCATTAACGACTCATGGGATGAAAATTACGGCTTACATGCTCTACCTGGTGGAGATAACATCCCCATTAACCTGGGTGCGCTAACATCGGTGAAGTTCTACTACGACCAGAAAAGTCACTGGATCACCGATAACCAGTATTCGGTAATCGCGGTGGCTCCCGGGAGCTTCCAGTCGGAGCTGGGCTGCCCAGGAGATTGGGATCCAGGCTGCCTGCGCTCGTGGCTTCAAGACATCGATGGAGATGGCATCTATATGTTCACAACCGATGCGATCCCTCCTGGTAGCTATGAGTTCAAGGTGGCTATCAATGAATCATGGGCTGAGAATTACGGCCTGGGTGGGGTTCAAAATGGCTCAAATATTCTCTTCAGCTTCACTCAACCAGTGACCCTCACCTTTGTGTACAACAGTTACACCCACGTACCTGAGGTTTGGGGAGCCAGCCCTGCGCATGATAACAGCGTCTGGTGGGATGGTGTACGCCATGACTCGCGTGAGCCGCTTTACCGTACCCCTGGCGGGGCAGTGGAAGCCGGCACACCGGTCATCCTGCGCCTGCGCACCTACCACAACGACATAACGGATGTAAAGCTGCGCGTATACGACCTCAACCAGGCTGCCCAAACCATCCTGACCATGAATCTGGTAGCTGAAGACGTGGACTGTTACCAGGCTGACTTGCCTTTCACCTGTGATTTCTGGGCGATCACCTTGCCGAACCAGTTTGCAAATAACTTCTGGTACCGATTTATCATCAGCGACGGAACTGACACTGACTACTACGCCGATAACACCCCTGCCCTGGATGGTGGCTTAGGTGCCATGTCGGAGGATGCTGTGGATAACAGCTATGCCCTGATGGTTTACGACCCGGATTTCATGGTCCCCGATTGGGCCCACAACGCGGTCATCTACCAGATCTTCCCAGACCGCTTCCGCAACGGCCGCAAGGATAACGACCCGAAAACCGGCCAGCTACGCTATGATGACCCGGTGCTCAAGCTGCCGTGGGGCACTTTACCTGAAGGTTACTGCCGCAATTATAGTGATGCTGGCACCAACTGCCCGTGGCGTTTCCTCTTCAACCCACCCCCCGGCCCGGAGTCACCCCGAGGCCGTGACTACATGGGCGGTGACCTGAAAGGCATCGACCAATCCCTGCAATACTTGATGTCACTGGGGGTGAACACGCTTTACTTCAACCCGGTGTTCGATGCGGCTTCCAACCATGGTTACGACACCCAGGACTATTTCCAGATTGACCCATACTTCGGTACCCAGAAAGATTGGGAGAACCTGGTCAAGCACGCCAACCAGCTCGGTATGCGCATTATCCTGGATGGAGTGTTCAACCATCTTTCATCTGACAGCCCGTTCTTCGACCGCTATCATCGCTACCCAATTGTGGGGGCATGCGAATCACTGGACTCACCTTACCGGGATTGGTTCACCTTCCATGAGGTAGCCCAGGGTACGGGCACATGTGTTGGCACAGGTGGAACTGATTCCGCCACCTATGACGGCTGGTTCGGTTTTGATAGTATCCCAGTGCTCAATAAATCCAACCCTGAGGTCCAGTTATATTTCATCACAGGCCCGACCAACGTAACCTCCTACTGGCTCAACAAGGGAGCGGGTGGCTGGCGGATGGACGTGATGGGTGATGCTTCGTTCCCGCCGGGTTACTGGCAAACCTTCAGGGACGTAGTGAAAGATGCCAAAGCCGATGCCCTGATCATCGGAGAGCTGTGGCAGAAGGACAGCACCCTGCTGAGTTACCTGCGTGGCGAGCGAGCCGACACCACCATGAACTATCGCCTGCGGGACGCCATCCTGGGTTTGCTCACCCCGGGTCCTTTTGACTCGAAGGGGTTCGCTGACAGTGGTCGTATCCTGCTCCCCTCCGAGTTCGCCTCCCGTCTGGAGTCCATCCAGGAAGATTACCCACAACAGGTGTTCTATGCCTTGATGAACCTGGTCGACAGCCACGACACCGAGCGTATCCTGTGGGCACTTACCCCAGGGAGTGAAACCACTGCCGATAAAGAGTTGAATGCAGCCAACCTGGCGGAAGGGAAGCAAAAAGTTATGATCGCTTCCCTGATCCAGTTCACCCTGCCTGGTGCGCCAACAGTATATTATGGCGATGAGCTGGCTATGACCGGCGATGATGATCCAGATGACCGTCGCACTTACCCAATGGTTCCACTGGCGTCAACGAATATCACGAATCCCATGTTCAGCCATTACCAGGCTCTGGCGAACTTACGCAAACTTAACCCGGTGCTCATTAATGGTGACCTGCGCGTGCTCCTGGCAGATGATGCCAGCGGTGTCGTTGCTTATGGGCGCAAGACGGGGGACCGAGCCGCGGTCATCATCATCAACCGCAGCAATCTTGAGCAAACCGGCGCAGTTCCGGTGGCAGGTTATATCCCCGATGGGGTAGTCTTCAATCCAGCTTACATCGTAGGAACCGCCGAGCCGGGTGCAATAAGTGTGATCAATGGCGAGCTGGTTGGCAGCCTGGGTCCACTCAGCGCAATCGTGCTGATGACCGGTACGGTCGACCTGACTCCGCCAGCTGCTCCGACTGGTTTAAGCGCGGTCGAAGACCCTGGTGCGGTCCTGCTTTCCTGGTATGATGTTCCTGGTGCAACAGGCTACAACCTGTATCGCAGCCCACTTACTGGTGGTGGCTATATCAAGGTCAATACCGATCCATTAGCAGATACAAGTTTCTTTGATTCGGGGCTGCGTAATGCGCAGGACTACTTCTACGTGGTGACCGCTCTCGACGGGTCAGGCAATGAATCAGCTTATTCAACCGAAGTCTTCGCCATGCCGCACCTGATCATTGGGTGGGCTGGCTTGGTGTGGCCTCCAACAATGAACCATGTGATCAGCGCGGTGAACCGGACGGATGCGGCTTTTGGGCAGGTGTGGATCGATGGTGTGACCCAGCTACCTGGACTCACCCCTACCTTGCGAGGTCAACTTGGCTTTGGACCTGTGGGTAGCAACCCTGCAGCTAACCTGGACTGGACCTGGGTGGAGGCTGCCTGGAATTTGGATAATGGTAATAATGATGAGCTCATGGCCAGCATGCTCCCCGAAAGCACCGGATTGTATGATTATGTCTACCGATATTCAACCACGAATGGACGTGACTGGCTGTACGCTGACCTCAATGGGCCAATCAGCGCCGGTTCCCTGCCCCCCAACCCGGGCAAGCTGACGGTGAACCCGAGTGGTGACACCACGCCGCCCGCCATACCAACAGGTTTGTCGGTTGTTTCAGCATCTCCGGAGGGGGTCAGCCTGGCATGGGATGCCGTGTTGGGCGATCCAACCCTTTACGGCTATGAAGTCCTACGCAGCGACACAGCTGGCGGCCTGTATACCCTGCTTGCCCGACTGACCGGCACGAGCTTCTTCGATCTCAATGTGGTCGAAGCAGCCACTTATTACTATGTAGTCCGGTCGGTTGACCTCTCGTTCAACCGCTCAGCATATTCGGCGGAGCTAAGTGCCACGGCTGAACTACGTACCGTGACCTTAATCTTTGACGTAACGGTACCAGCTACGACGGACGGGACAGGGCGCTCGGTATATATCGCCGGCACGCTTGACCGCCTGGATGGTGGCTGGCCAAGTTGGAACCCCGGTGCCACGGTACTGACCAGGGTCGATGCCACCCATTGGACCATCACCTTGACGGGCAAGGAATCAACCCAGATTGAGTATAAATACACCCTGGGCGATTGGGAGCACGTCGAAAAGGATGTCAGCTGCGGTGAGATCGGCAACCGGATGCTTACCCTGAGCTATGGCAGCAATGGCACCCAGACCATCAACGATACCGTGCTCAACTGGCGTAATATTGCTCCATGCGGAAACTAAGAATATAATGTAATGGAAACGCCCCAAGGAGTCATCTTCCTTGGGGCACCAGAAAGACAGACAAAAACAAACATAAGGAGATGAATCATGAAAAAGATACTGATTTATGTAATTGTCATCGCAGCTTTGTTAATTTCCAACGTCTCAGCCACGTTGGCTGCACCGCTGAACAAGCAGATTGGGATAAACGTATTATTGAATACCGGAATCAATAATCGCATCCTGGCAAAATTAGGCACGTATGGCAAAATTAACGAAATGGTCTATGAAATTAATGCCGTGACCATGAAAATTGCTGAAAACGACCTGTCCGCCATCCGGGCGCTGCCATTCGTTGCTGCAGCCAACCCTGATGCAGCGCGTAACGGGGCACCCATTGATACCGTCTCGGCCAGCGACTTTGCTGACGGATGGAACACATGGGACCAGGATGCGATCAACGTGACTGATTTTGGGGTCGGGAGGACTATTGGATATGATGGCACGGGTGTGTACGTGGCAGTGCTGGATACCGGCCTGCTCGACTCTTGGCGGCAGTACTTCCCACAGGAGCGCATCGCCACCCAGTATGCCAAAGCCTTCCGCGGAGGTGGTGGTGAAAACGGAAATGTATCCGAACCACCCAACATGTGGGAGCATGACCAGAACTCACACGGCACGCACGTCACCAGCACCATCCTGGGCTATCAATATGGCACAGCGAAGATTAATGGCGTGGCGCCATTGGCAACAGTCATACCGGTGAAAGTCCTTGGCCAGTCGGGCTCGGGCTGGTCGTCGGTAGTGGCGCGTGGCATCACATATATCGCTGACCTAAAAGCCGGTCCATTGGCTGATTACCCAGTGGTGATCAACATGAGCCTTGGGGGATCTATCCTGGACGCCATGGAAAAGGCTGCTATCGATTATGCCATCGAGCAGGGCGTTATCGTTGTTGCCTCAGCTGGGAATGAAGGTACATATGGAATGGGTTATCCTGGCGCATACGCACCGGTCATCTCCGTAGCCGCCTCCGGCTGGGTCGGCGAATGGACCGCAGCCAGCTGGTGGCGAACCCTGGATGTACTTGAGCCGACCAACCCGGCAGATTTCTATATCACCGATTTCTCGAGCCGGGAGCTGCCTGGGCAGGACCTAGATGTGGCTGCCCCTGGATCGTGGATCGTTGGCCCCTACCAGACAAATAGCGGGCAGATTTCCTACTACTACCTGGGTGGCACAAGCATGGCCAGCCCACACGTCGCTGGTATCGTGGCTTTGATGGCTCAGAAGGACGCCACTTTGACTGCCAGCGATGCTGAGGGCATCCTGGAAGGCAGTGCAATAAGCCTGGCTCCTGGCTGCCGGACAGTGAACGATGGTTATGGAAACCTGGTCGAGTATTGCTGGGAGGCTGATGCTACCGGAGCTGGGCTGGCGACCGCAGATGCGGCATTGGCAGCCACTCCGTAGACATTAAGATTGAAACCTTGGTAGAAGCGTTTCAGGCAACACAAGAGCTGCTCGGCGAAATCGCCGAGCAGCTTTTTATTATTAATTCCCTATCATGCGTGCTCACCAGTGTGCCTGCTCAGCATGGGTATCCGTCTTGCCACGCTAACACGACCTCACCTTACCGATTGCAAGATTTCATAGGTACCAGTAGAATTATTCCTGCACGTCGTATGAATGCGGAGGACGCATGGCTATTAATTGGGACGAGGTCCACAAAGCACTCTCCCCCATGAAAGATTATGAGGATTGTTGCCAGCGCTATAAAACGGCGTTTGGTTACGGTTTCGTCTGCCAGATTTTTAACTATCCACTGAACGATGTCGTCGACTATACGAATAAGCTTTTGCTCGGGGATGCGCGCAACCGCTACCGCAATTACCACGCGGGGCTGACGAGTATCCTCGGCCGTCTGCAGCAAGCCAGCGTGGCAAATGTGCTGGACTTGAGTGTGCGCACTGCCGATCGCGACAAACTGGAAAACTTCACACGGGATAGCGGCATCCCAGCGACAGAGACGGTCGCAGTCCTCAAATATCTCGTCTACTGGTTCATCCCCAACGAGAAATATCTGAGCGGGCTGGTGCGCAGCAGTTCTGCCATGACCGAGGCGATTAAACAGCTGGGAAAGATGGGGGTGCGCACCAATTTGCAAACCCTGGAGCAGGGTCGCACCACAGATGGTCGACGAGCGCTGAGCGATAGCAGCAACCTGCCTGCGAATACTATCCTCGAGCTGGTCAACCGGGCGGATCTGTCACGCCTGCCCTGGGCCAGCAAGGCGACCATCTCTAATATTATCGGGGCCGGGTATTCCAGCCTGGCTCAATTAGCCAGCGCCGACCCCGACCAACTGTATGCGGATTTCTTTGCCTATGGTAAGAAAATTGGTAAAAACCTGAAGCTGGGTAATGAGATTGAAAACAGCTACCGTATCGCCAGGATCGTCCCAAGAATCCTGGAGGATAGCTAGAAACGAATAATAGCCTGGTGCAATAGGGTCCCCCGCCAATTCATCAATAAAAAGGCATCTCTACCGGATCAACTGACCACCAAGGCTATAATATCATCGAACGCCAACCTCTTGCCTATCCAGCTACGAGTATCCTGGGATAAATCTGATGGGAATCGGTTCTGTCAACTGCCTAAAACACAATACTGAGTGTATAAGCTTCAATACGAGGAGCTCATGATGATCAAAGATAACCTAACTAGTTTGCAGCACGATGAGAGATTTCAGGCCATCATCGAATTGGCCAGTGCCGAGCAGAAGCGCTTACCAATCCCAGGTGCAGTGCTGGGTGTGCTGTTCGATGGATTGGAATCCATCGCCCCATTTGGAGTGACCAGCCTTGAACACCCCTTGCCGGTTTCAGAAGATACCCTCTTCCAGATCGGTTCGATCACCAAGACCTTCCTGGGCACTGCGGTCATGCAGCTGGTGGAGATGGGCAAGCTCGCCTTGGATGCGCCAGTGCGCACTTACTTACCATCCCTGAAACTGGCCGATGAGAGCGTTGCTGCCCACGTCACGATGCGCCACCTGCTAACACATACGGGTGGCTGGGTGGGAGATTATTTCAACGATTTTGGGCCAGGTGAGGATGCCCTGGCGAAAATGGTAGACAAAATGGCCGAGCTCCCCCAACTCACACCGCTTGGTGAAGTCTGGTCATATAACAACTCGGGGTTTTACCTGGCCGGGAGGGTGATCGAGGCAGTGACGGGCACTAACTTTGAAGCTGCAATAAAGGAACTGGTTCTTGAACCACTGGGTATGCACATGTCTTTTTTCTTCACCGATGATGTCATCACGCACCGTGTGGCGATCGGGCATGAAGTACTGGACCGCCAGGCAAAGGTTGCCCGGCCGTGGGCGATCGGCCGCGCCGCCCACCCGGCAGGAGGGGTCATCTGCACAATCCGAGACCTGTTCCGCTTCGCCCGTTTTCACATGGGGGATGGGCTCACTCCTGATGGAAAGCGCTTGCTTTCAAGGGATTTGCTTGAGCAGATGCAGACCCCCCTGTTTCCTTCAACGGGGATCAGCAGCATCGGGTTGAGCTGGAGCATCACCATGCTGGATAGCACGAAAATGATCAGCCACGGCGGCGGCACGAATGGTCAGTCTTCATATCTCAGGATCATACCGTCGCGGAAATTTGCCGTGGCTATCTTCACCAATAGCGACGAAGGCAACCTGCTGTGTGACGAGATCGCCAATCTTTCCATGAAAGCCTATACAGGATTAACCCTACCAGAAGCGCTCCCCATGGATATCCCGGCTGAAAAACTCCAACCATTGGTTGCCAGGTACGATTCTGCCTCAGGCATATGTGATATCTATGTCAACGAAGGCGTGCTGATGCTGCAGTATATCCCGAAAGGTGGCTTCCCCACGCCTGAGTCACCCGCCCCGCAAGCCCCACCTCCCGTGCGGATGGGTATGTATGCCGAAGACCGGGTGATCAGCCTGGATGAACCCATGAAAAACGCGCGCGGAGAGTTTTTAAGGAACCCTGACGGGAATATTACCTGGCTACGCTTTGGGGGAAGGCTCCATGAAAGGGTAAACTGAACATATCGCCATGTAAGTCGGCGTACTTAAGGGGCATATCATCCAAAGAATGTGTGAATACGATCCATACTACGTATGGCAGGATTTCTATACTATAATAACCATCATTGACGATCACTACCGATCAATTCCCCGCAAATCTAGCCTACCGCTTGCTTTGATTTCCTGGAGGAACGAGTGAGTACAACCACCTTGCTTGATGCCGTCCGTGTGGTAAAAGAAAACGAGAGACTAGCTGCTCTGCATTATGCTGAAGCCGCGCAGGCAATTCATAACTCGATGGGCCAGAAATTATTCATTGAGTTAAGCGAATTCGAGAAATACCACCTGCATCAACTGACCGCCTTGGAAAAGTCACTGATCGACACGGGCGAGTTTATCAGCTACACCGGGAAGACTTTTCCCCTTCCACCGAAATTTGAGATCACCGCAGCCGAAGAGCATGACCGAAAAAGCGTGATGAAGATCATCTCGGAGGCCATCGAGCGGGAGAAAATTGCGGAAAAGGCTTATGCGGAGCTGGCTGGCCAGATCAGTAATCCTTCTGGCCATAGGATGTTTATGCGGTTGTCAGAGGAAGAGCATAACCATTACCGCATCCTTACCGAAGCCTATTGGGTACTGAACGACCTGGGCATCTGGAAGTGGACTCGTTTGTAGATCTAGTTACTCATTTACTGGCTGACTATTTTATCGATCATTCTCCAAATACTTCTACTCGCCATATTGTGTTTATTGTTCTCCATAGCCAACTCTAATCAGGGTTTTCCTGATGATTATCCATTCTTTGAAATTTTCCTGAATAATTCCCATGCTCGCAAGAATCTTTTCCTGTGCTGTGATTGGTTTGGAAGGTGTTGTGGTTGAGGTGGAGGTTGACACCGGCCTCGGCCTGCCAGGGATGACCATCGTTGGATTGCCCGACACGGCTGTGCAGGAAAGCCGCGAGCGCGTCCAGGCTGCCGTCAAAAACGCCGGGATTGAGTTCCCCCGCAAGCGCATCATCGTCAATCTTGCACCTGCTTCAGTGCGCAAGGAAGGCCCGGCCTATGACCTGCCGATCGCGTTGGGTGTTTTAGTGATGGCGGGACGGCTTCCCCAGGCTGCCTGCGAGGACGCCCTGGTGGTGGGGGAGTTGTCTCTGGATGGCAGCGTGCGGCACTCGCGTGGCATTCTACCCATGTCCGTGGTCGCCCGCCAGCAAGGTTTCAAGCGCATCTTCGTCCCGCAGAGCGACGCAGCCGAAGCAGCCTTGATCCCCAACCTGGAGGTTATCCCGGTGACCAGCCTGGCGGAGCTGTACGGTCACCTCTCTGGCCTGCAGCCCATCCCAGCCCAGCAGCCCATCACGCCCGAGCAGCTGCCGGTGCTGGTTCAGACCGACTTTCAGGAGATCAAGGGCCAGGAACACGTCAAACGTGCCTTCGAGGTTGCCGCGGCTGGGAGTCATAATCTCCTGATGACAGGCCCACCGGGATCGGGCAAGACCCTGCTGGCACGTGCTATGCCAAGTATCCTGCCGCACCTCACTGTTGATGAAGCCCTGGACGTCACCCGCATTTATTCAGTAGCAGACCAGCTCCCCCCAGATGTGCCCCTAATCCAAAACCGCCCATTCCGCGCCCCGCACCATACCATCAGTCATGCCGGGCTGGTGGGTGGAGGAAATTGGCCTCATCCAGGTGAGATATCCCTGGCTCACCGTGGGGTACTCTTCCTGGACGAGCTGCCTGAATTCGGCCCGCGCGTCTTGGAAGTGCTACGCCAGCCAATCGAAGATAAGACTGTCACCATCAGTCGGGCGCAGGGCTCGCTTACCTTTCCTGCCAACTTCCAGCTGATTGGAGCCATGAATCCATGCCCCTGTGGCTACTTCGGTGACCCGGTCAAGGCTTGTACCTGCTCGCCAGGCATCGTCACTAAATACCATAAACGTATCTCTGGCCCGCTGCTCGACCGCATCGATATCCACATCGAAGTGCCCAGGGTGGAATACGACAAGCTGAGCGACCAACGCCTGGGCGAGCCTTCTGCAACCATCCAGAAACGGGTTGAAGCGGCCAGGCAGATCCAGCGCGAACGCTTCCTTGTTGGGGCGAAGCATTCGTCAAACGAACCGGAAAATGTAAATAAATATTCACCGGCAAATGCTTCGCCCTTACAAAGTATCCAGTGTAATGCCGACATGCGCCCGGCGGAGGTGCGCCAATTCTGTGATCTGGATGATACCAGCCGCACCCTGATGCGCTCAGCCATGAGCCAGCTGCAGCTCTCGGCACGTGCTTACCACCGCATCCTCAAGCTGGCACGGACGATAGCAGATCTTGGAGGAAGCGAAAGGATACAGCCCGCTCACCTGGCCGAAGCACTGCAGTATAGACCGAAGGGGATGGATGCGAATTAATAACGTTCTGATTAGCCGTGAACTGCACAATAAAGGGTTTTTGTTTCAATAACCCAAATACTTAATCTTTATATCGGTGTGTAATAAATCATCCGTCACTAATGGTAAAGGATAAATTATTAATATGAGTTGACATCACTTCCATTATTTTCTATAATGTAACAAGCTGGTTATAAATTTTCTCAACCCAATCTTCTGATATCGATTGATTTATTAACCGTGGCGATATTCTTATAACAATGGTCCTAAAGATTTCGAAGGAGGTGGGGTAGGATTGACCGAAGAATAAGCTGTGTATAAACCAGAACGAAGAAAAAGGTGATCGTCTGGTTTTTTTGTTACATCAACCCAATTTTTTAATAACAACTAAGGTGAGGAGGAAGCACATGAAACGATTGTTGTATCTATTAACGTCTCTGATCTTCGTTGCAGGCTTCTTACAGATTACGAATGGTGGGCATAACAACCAGGGTGGACAAGCAGCTGTATTGAACCCTTTACTTCAGGGAATAAATACATTACCTTACCCAATGAATCCATTCCTAACGCCAGATTGGATTGGTGAGGCCAATTATGGCGGTGACAGCTACGGTGCTGCTGTTTCCACGGCTGGCGATGTGAATGGTGATGGGTATGCAGATATCATCCTTGGAGCGCCATATTACATGAATGGGGAAATCATGGAAGGCCGCGTCTATGCATACTACGGCTCCGCAACAGGCTTAAGCACGACTCCAGATTGGACGTTTGAGAGCAATTTGGCAAAGTGTCAGCTTGGCTGGAAGGTTGCCTCAGCTGGTGATGTGAATAATGATGGATTTGACGATGTCCTCGCTTCATCCGAATATTGCACCACGGGTGATCCAGACACTCACCGTGAAGGTCGAGTATACCTCTTCCTGGGCTCGGCGGACGGTCTTCCAAGCAATTACAATTGGATGAAAAATGGGGGAACATCCGATGAAAGCTTCGGGTGGTCAATTGCATCTGCTGGTGATGTGAATAATGATGGATTTGATGACGTGATCATCGGTGCTCCCTGGGCGGATTATCCGGAAGGCAACGAAGGTCGGGCATACGTCTTTTATGGCTCAGCCAGTGGTTTTGCAGATACCGCAAATTGGGTCACTGAAAGCGATATAGCCTGGACCGGTTACGGTACATGGGTGGACTCGGCTGGCGATGTCAATGGAGATGGCTATGCTGATGTAATTGTCGGTCATCCGGGCTGGAGTAGCCCTGATGAAGCTGAAGGTCGTGCGTATGTTTACCTTGGCTCGGTGTCCGGGCTGTCACTTACAGCTTCGTGGACCTTTGAGAATAACCACGCGTATAGTGAGCTGGGGATTTCTGTTGCTGGAGTTGGGGACATCAATGGGGATGGATACGACGATGTAATGGTTGGCGGTGGCAAGTATCCAAATCCTTTGCCTTACGAGGGCATTGCCTATCTATTCCTTGGCTCTGCAGCTGGACCGTTATCAACTCCAGCCTGGTCGCAGGAAGGCAACCAAAAATGGGCACAGTTTGGTTGGTCTATTGCCCCAGCAGGAGATGTCAATGATGATGGATATGATGATGTCATCATTGGATCACCGTGGTATACCGATACATTACGTGGAGAAGGCGCGTCATTTCTCTTTTTTGGCTCACCCAACGTAAATCCTTTCACAACTGAATATCACATAGGTGCCAAGCAAACTGATGCCAAATGGGGTTGGTCAGTTAATACAGCTGGAGATGTGAATGGCGATGGTCGTGACGATATTATCGTCGGGGCGCGAGATTATGATGGTGGCGAAAACAATGAAGGCCGCGCTGTCGTCTTCTATGGCATGCCCGATTTCATCGCACAGATATTACTGCCAATAACCCTCCGTTGAAAATCTGAATTGGACGAAGCGCTCATTTCCTACAGCGTGAAATTCAGTAAGTGTAAATGAGCGCTTCGTTTTACATGGTAATTCTGTCAGATCAATCAGTCAGCCTAAAGAGGGTAGGAAATCATTGTTTCAAGCAAACGACGCGGCCAGGCAGATCCAGCGTAAGCGCTTTCTTGTCGGGGCGAAGCATGCATCAAACGAACCGGAAAATATAAATGATCATTCACCGGCAAATGCTTCGCCCTTACAAAGTATCCAGTCTAATGCCGACATGCGCCTGGCGGAGGTGCGTCCATTCTGCGATCAGGATGATACCAGCCGCACCCTGATACGCTCAGCCATGTGCCAGCTGCAGCTCTCGGAACGCGCTTACCACCGCATCCTCAAGCTGGCGCAAACAATTGCAGATTTGGGGGGAAGTGAGAGGATCCAACCAGCGCACCTGGCTGAGGCGCTGCAGTACCGGCCCAGGATGATGGAGATATACTGACCCTGGCTTTTCATCCATAGATCTATACGGGGTAAACAATAACAAGCTACATACTTCCTCAAAATTTTGTCCGGTAACCAGACCATCATTTTCCCCCTTCCCTCAGACCCTGGAATTCCGTGGACCAAGATATAATCGAAGGTTAGTATTTTTCATTCTCCTATCGATCTGTCGAGCATTTCATTGATAATAATGCTTATTCTAATCCGGAAGGATCAAACCTATTTCACCTCTTACGCGACGTGAATTTCTAAAAGCTCTGGCGATCTTTGCTGCCACACCCGTGTTTGGCCGTAAGCTCAACCGCTTGGATAGACTCGCCCAGGCCTCGAACCAGAAGGTCGATGTCTATGTAGCGCACAATGGCTCACCCACGACAAATGTAAGAAGAGTCATTGACATAGCTGGCGGCATCCAGCATTTCATTGGCAGCGATGATGTGGTTGTGCTCAAACCCAACGGGCAATGGCCAAACCAGGGATATACACATACCCAGTGTATAAAAGCTCTTATTGATGTAATCCTCGATAGGCCGGGTGGTTTCACCGGGGAGATCATCCTCACCGAGCATGTACACCGCGACCCGGTAGCCGCCATGTCTGGTAACTATTGTTGGAACATGTCAGAAGGTAACCGTGTGAACAACTGGCCTGTTATGAATTACCTTGAGTTGATTGCAGATTATCAAAACCAAGGTTTTCCGAATGTCACCGCTGATCCCCTGTACGATTCTGGTCAAGGGAATTGGGAAAAGGTCACAGGGCCAGACATGGTTGGACCAGGCAACCAGGGTTGGGTACACAGCCCATACACGACTATCGCGAACGGTCGCATCGTAGAACTGTCTTATCCCATCCTCCGCTCGAGTTACAGCGATAGATTGATTGACCTAAAAAACGGCGTCTGGCAAGGCGGTGCCTATACCGGGCAAAATGTGAAGCTCATCCTCCTGCCCACCCTCAATAACCACGGGAGCTTTAATATTGAAGATTATGCTGGTCCAACCAGCGCACTCAAGACCCATATTGGTGTTGTTGATTTTGGTAATCTTTCCAATTACACCTTGCATGGCGTCGGGTATAGCAAACCAATCAGCCCGCAAGCTATGGGAGAATCAGTCGGACATTTGATTACCCAGCTGCTCAGGCCAGTTTTCTATATGACCTGCGCCGAATTCACCGGCTATCGAAGCCGTACTGACCCGATTGCAGCACATACCAAAACAGTGGGATTATGCACAGATCCAGTGACGCTAGATTACTGGATGAGCAAGTATGTCATGTACCCGTGCGCCCCAAGCCAGGCTTTTATGAATCCAGACAATGACAACAACCTGCGTAAGGCATTAATGGGGTGCAATTCGAAAGGGGTAGGAACAATCGTGGAAGCAGATATTAACGTGCATCTATCCGATTTGAGCTTTGATAATCGTATCTACATGCCCGTGGTCAATGATTCGCCATGATGATTGCCATATCTTCAGGCTTAAAACATGATCCTGGTCTCTCAGACATTCATAAAATTTCACAAAGCTCGTCTTACCTGGTAAATATGACCTGCTTTCCATTGAAATCGGGTTGCCGGCAATAATTACACTAGAGCTGGCACGGCCAAGATGGAACCGTATTCGTTTATGGTCCTTTCCATTCAAGTATCCCTGTTTTGATAAATCGTAGGATAATAACCCTAATCAACAAGTAGGATGGGGTGGTTGACTCGAGGAGGGATCATGTTTCGTAAACATCTCTTTCTGGTAGCGGTTACGGGTTTTTTTCTCACTTTCTTGGCAGCTTGTTCCCCGTCACCTCAAGCTTCCAAAATAATTAGGCCAACATCTACACAAACCCAAGCACCAGAACGAGTTGCAACATCGACCGTCCAAGGCACAGATATAACAGTTATTGCAACTCCAACGGAAGCAGCAACCAGTGTCGCTGAGATAGAAGTTCCAGATCTATGCACAAATGCCAGTAACCCATGTGAATGTCTTGGCAAGCGAAATAAGCATGATGAAGAGCTTGGGGAAATAAAAGAAGGGTATATTGGTAGCTGGCATGCGGCACCCATGGTTGGTTCTGGATATAATGAACGTTTTGTATTTTTCCCTTCAGGCAATTATCTGTTTTTCCCCTCTCAATATGAATGTGACCTGAATGACTTAGCTTGTTCGCCATCTCCAATTGAGGAAGGAATCTGGGGTATCCAGGATAATCAGATGCATCTGGCCACAGGCGGAGATATTGATAAGCTAAGAATTATTTCCATTGGAAAAGTAATTGATTCTTCACCCGATGAGAGTCCATATCCATTTAAAACAACATTCGATGGGACGACTTATTGGCTAATGTCAAAAGATACGGATATGTGGAACCCACAAACAGGCGAGTTCTGTGATGGATTCTAATTGTTGTGATTAACTTTTACAGTGCGGTTAAATACGAGGCTTTTGGGTGTGAAGCTTACCCGAAGTTGCATCCAGATAATATATTGTTGTTGCCCTGGGATGGTCATCATTTGATTATGGTTCTCGCCGATAAAAAATCCCTGGTTTGAGCATCCTTGGTATGATAATCCTGCTGAAATCAACCCATAAGATCAAATATTGATAAGGAGGAGACATGGAATATACAGTGGTCGAAGAACACAATCGTGAAGAACTTATTAGGAAAGTAGCAGAGCTGATAAAGCAAGGTTGGAAGCCTTTAGGTGGCATAGCTGTATCGACAGTAGCACCAATGTTAGGGAATTATATATTTTGTCAGGCTATGATTAAAGACCAGCCATGAAATCATAATGCTGTCTTGATAGCATGCCAGATATGTGATTTCGATGTGGGGAGAGCGAAAGAGAAATATCATGGGATATCCCCATTATCCATATGATTTTCCCATTTCTGCACACTTTCCCATCCGCCATTGTATTGCACCACACGCTTGCCCATGCAGGTACTTTGGTGACCCGGTCAAGGCCTGCAGCTACAGCCCCGGTACGGTCACCAAGTATCAGAAGCGCATCAGCGGCTGGCTCACCTGGCGGAGGCATTACATTACCGGCCATGGATGATCGAAGCATGTTTATCTATCTCTATCCGTAGAAATTACCTATTTGCAAAAATAAATCTATAATTAGATTGCATACCTGATAGTAATCAGGAGAGAACTCCATGGTTTGGGCAACCAAGCAATGATAATTGCAATACGCACATTGGGATGAGGAACAAATGGCAATGCCACAGACTGAAGAGAGCCTAAAGTCTAGCCAACACAATCGAAATGTGAAGATTGTGGTGGGTATTGGTTGTGGCTTGATTTTTGTCTTTGTTATCGTTTTAATCTTGTTTGTAATAAACTTCAATATCCAATTTATGCCTAAAATTGCTCAAGCTTTTTACACACCCACACCTACACCTACTGAGACACCCACACCGACTGCCACTCGTACACCAGCTCCGACACAAGACCCTAATCGTTATTATGCATCTGACGGAAGCTTCACGATGATCATCCCCGATGGCTGGGTGCTCCAGCATTCGGGTGGGAAATATGACAATTTGATTGATCCGCGCGTGGAGGAGAAACCTATTATTGGTTTTGCTACACAGGAAATTGATGTCTCCTTATCAGAATATTCGTCTCTTGTCCAAGCAGCTGTAAAAAAGAAGTACACAGACCTGACTGCGATTAGTTATGATTCACTGGTAACACAAAATGGAAATCCATATATACGGTGGGTAATCGGATACCCTTCGTCAAAGGAGAAATCGACATATTACTTCTTCGAGAATAATGGGATGAAACTACAGATCAATTATGTTCGCGGAGATCAGATGGGAGCTGAGTATGATGTCTTAGTGCAGGAGGCGATAAATACCCTTAGCTTTAATCCTTAACAATTATTTTTAACCGTTATGGCTACCTACTTCGTTAATACTCTCCCGCTCAAAGCGGATTGGTTTTTATCAAGAGTTATTCGCCCATTCGTATAAATTTTAATCAGGCCAATTTATTATTTGTTATCCAGTAATGCGTCGGAGCTGCATATCAGATCCACCGCGACCGGTCTATTATTCATATGGAACGCCCAACTTAGTCAGACGAGCTTCCGATTAATGCCAACGAACTAATTTTATCTCCAATACATAATAATGCCGATATGCGCCCGGCGGAGGTGCACCAGTTCTGCGAGCTGGATGATACCAGCCGTGCCCTGAGGCGTTCTGCGATGAGCCAGCTGCAGCTCTCGGCACGCGCCTACCACCGCATTCTCAAGCGAGCCGCACCATCGCCGATCTGGCTGAAGCTATCCAGTACCTCAAGAACTCTTCAACGGCCTGGATTCCAAAAATGAACAATTAATTGCCCCGCCTGCCAGAAATTGTTATAATGATTTTATGAAATGCCACAAAAATCGGAAGACAGGAAATTCCAGAAGATTTTAGATTTTCAGTTTATTTAAATAAAACAAAAAGGAGGAGTATATGAAGGATAAGTTGCTTCTATCAATAGCCGTCATATTTATTCCTGCCTCCTCACATTTACCCACCCGCCGTCGAATTGAACTGCACGCCTGCCCATGTGGTTATTATCATAACCCGGCCAGGACCTGCCACTGCTCATCTGGCATAAGAAACAAGTAACGGAAGTACCTATGGGAAAATTAATCGTAGTAGCCGGAAACCTTGGCGCAGGTAAGACAACACTCACCAAGATCATCTGCGATAAAGCGGGATTTACTCCTTATTGGGAAAAGCCCGAAGAGCATCCTTTTCAAAAGGACTTTACGGCTGATATTCGTAAATGGGCCCTGGCGAACCAGATGGATTTTCTGCTCTATCGCGGTGAACAGGAGAGGCTCATCCGGCGGGATGATCAAATCGCGGTTATGGATGGGGGATTCGACCAGGATTTCCATGTATTCACTAAAAATCTTTACAATAAAGGCCATCTGATTGCAGATGAATACCGGATATGTGAGCGCTTTTATTATTTTGTTAGGGGTTATTTGCCCCCACCAGATATTATTATCCGAATCTTGATCGATGCGCCAACTTTGCTGCAGAGGAGATTGCAAAGGGATAGAAAAACAGTTGATCAACGATTTAATCCACATGAATTTGTTGATCTTGAGCTGTTGCTGGATGGATGGTTGATGAGCGAGGTTTCATCCCAGGTCTTGCTGTTTCCTTTTCAGCAAGATTTAGACCATTGCACAGACGAAATCGATGACCTAATCAGGCAAGTCAGGGACATTGTTAACACTTCCCCCTAATAATTCAGTGACTGAGACGCATCCCAACAGGAATAGATTTAGATATATCTAGGTGAGCCTATTCAGCTTACCTGGTTTGAGGTTCCTTGGTTTGAGATTCCAGATACTATAAATTGATAGTGAAAGATGTTGAGATATTTGTGGTCGGATGGATCTCGAGCATTAAAAACTACAGGGGCACATCCTTACTGTGCCCCTGTGTGATCAAATTATTGGTTATTCGATCGATCTGGCCCGGTATTTATTAACCTGCATGAATCATTAATTACTTATGGCCGGTCGATCACAAAGAGCGGTGAGGTCCAGGTTTCCCAGTCTGCCGGGTTGCTGGCATCACCGAGGGCTTTTAGAACGGAAATCTTTGCATAATAGGTCCCATCCGGCACGGTATAAGTCTTGTTGCCTGCAAGGGTGGTGCCATCGAATGGGAAGGCAAAGAAGCCTGTGCTGGTGCTGTTTCGTCCCAAGTATTCTTCGTTATAGGCACGGTGCCATGCCTTGCCATTCTGAGAAAAGATCTCAATCCGGAACAGGCGCGCCTGGTGCTCAAAGTGCACCAGGAAGAATGGGATATCGCTACCCTGCATGGTGAAGGTCCAATCCGTGGGATCGGTCAGTTGATAGTATGAACCTCCATAGAGGAGAGCCAGCCATGGCATGGGAGCTTCAGCAACGGGTCCAGCAGTTAGCGCCTGGATGCCCTGGTAATCACCAACAAAGCCTGCAAAGGGCACGCGGTAGACCTGCCCGCCACCTTGCGGTGTGAAAACGATGTAACCGCCATATTGCCCATAGGTTGGACCGGTGGCAGGATTGATAGTTGCAGTGACACTCGCAGATGCACCAGCGGGTACAGTCACACTGGTAGCACTGAAGCTGACGCTGGCATTTGACGTGTAGAAACCAGGATTAATCACGCCCCCAGTAGAGAGTGCATTGACGAACGACAGGTTGTATGACACAGCTTCGGCACCATTGTTCTTAAGCGTCAGCACCTGTGTAAAGGGTCCAGCGGCTCCTTCACCGGTAGCAATTTTAGCTGGTGAGATCATGGTCGTGGCAAGGATGGCTTTATCGATCTGGACCATACCCGCACCCTGGCGATGCACATTATCAAGGTAGCCATATGTTGGACCACCCCACCAGTTCTTTGGCACTGAGCTATTCTGCAGGATGCCGCGTACAGCCTGTGAGCTGGTGCGCGGCCTGGCTTGCAAGAGCAAAGCCACTGCACCTGCCACGTGAGGTGACGACATGGAAGTGCCGCTCATGGTGGTATATCCGCCTAATTCCAGCGGGTAGGTGGAGTAGATGTTTCCGCCTGGTGCACCGAGGTCTGGCTTAAGCGCTAAATCAGGTGAGAGGCCATAGGAACTGAAGGACGAGATCAATCCACCAGTTGGGCTGGGAAAGGAATCCATCTGGTCAGTCCAGGTAAGGGTTATGGGTGCAGTTTGGGTATTCAGGAAATTACCATCTGCTTGAGAAATGCCCACGACCGGTGTAATCCCGTCAAGTGGTCCTCCAAGTGTGCCATTAAAGACACCAGGAGCATTGTTAGAAATCAATACCGCCACGGCCCCGGCGTTGATTGCATTGGTAGCCTTTATGGCAAATGAGCATGTTCCTCGTACTGCATGGGCTACTTTCCCTGTGAGTGATCCAGCTGGTAAAGCTGAGCATGCCAAGCCAACATTGACGATTTCACCTGTCCCAGCGGTAGGTGGATTGGGTGAAAATGTCATCGTGATGTAACCAATTTTCCATCCATTTACCGTAAAGTATGGCAGCATCACATTGGTGTTATCGTAAGATGCTACCCCGATCACTTTATCACCCACACCGGGGGCACCGGCAGAATAGAGGCCGTTGGCACCATTGTTGCCGATGGACGCCACAACGACCATGCCCTTGTTAACCAGGCGATTGGCTGCCATAGCTGTTGGATATTGCGGCCACTGGTAGGCTGAGCCGATGCTCATGTTGAGCACCTGCATGCCATCCGCAAGGGCTCTCTCCATGGCTGCAATCATTATGTCGGCAGTTGTGGAGCCTTCACAGCCAAAGACACGGTAAGACCCGAACGTGACATCCGGAGCAACACCCTTCAAACCATTGGTTAGATCGTTGGCACCGATGATGCCCGCCACATGAGTACCATGTCCATAACAGTCGTCTGGGTATAGATCAGGTGTTGGAACAGGATTATAGGATGGTGAGGTCGAATCGGCATTGAAGGCGTCCCCAACCAGGTCATAACCATAGGCAACACGGGCAGTTGGGAAAACAGTGCTGTTCGACCGAGCGACTCCGTCACCACCAAATGCCTGGTGATCGTAGTCAATACCGGTGTCCATCACTGCCACCTTGACCCCCATCCCGGTATAACCGAGCTCTGATTGGGCAACATCCGCGCCAATCATCGCCAAAGAGGTGAAGAGCTCAGGCTCTGACGGTGTGGTTACCGGCATGGCAATGGTTTCCACAGGGTAGATGTTCTTCACGCCCGCCATACGGTTAAGCTTGCCTAGCTGGTCAGTTGTGATGGAAATCGAGAAACCGTTGAACAGGGTGTCGAAAGCGTAGCGCTCGGTGTAGACCAGGCCTGCCTTTTTCGCATTCACCCGGAAAGCAGCTTTCTCAGCTTTAAGTGCAGCGAGATTGGTGCCATCCGCGGTGGGAGCGCTGGACAATTCGACAAACCACAATTGGGGTGTTTCGTCAACCATCTCTCCCGTTTCTGCTGAAGGAGGCGGGAATAATGGCTCGATCGGAACCACATCATCAGCAAAAACAGGCACGACGATCAGGCTTAATAAAAGTGTGACCACAAGCATGGAAAAAATGATTTTCTTAGACACATTATCCTCCGTTTGGTTTGGGTAAGATTTTGTCTTCCAGAAGACACAAGATCATTATCTTATGCAGTACCAATAAACCGTAACTTCACCTCCTCATATAACAACGGTCCCAATGCCCCCTTTTGTAAAGTTCCAAGAATCGAGTGAGACCTCTAGCTATTGGTATGTCCATCATCCTCCTTTCTGCTCACCGAGCATATGCAGGCAGCAAGAAAAAGCTACAACAACATTGACCATACCTGGCCGGCTTCGCAATTGGCTCCCCAATAGGATGCTTCAATAATCTCTGCGACCAGTCCCCTGTTGGATCATCGCCTACCAATGAGTTATATTTTCAATTCGTTAACTTAGTTACAGAGTAGATTGAACGCAAATCTATTATAGCAAATGATACTATCCATGTCTATTATTTAGCTTTTGTCTATTTCTTTAGCACGGAGAGCTATTCACCATCAATGGTCTCAAAAAGAGACGGCAGGGGAATTGGTCGGTGTAATCACTTGGCTGTGGTGAAGCAAGCAAAAGCAGGTTCTTCACTCAGCTTGTTAAACCTTCCTGTTATCAAGATGGATAGAATTTTAATAATCAACTCGCAATATTAATTGCTATTCTGGCATAAATTTAGGGAAAGAATGGCAAAATCATGAAAAATCTAGTTGACTTGCTCAAAATAAGTTGCTATAATCAGGTCACGGTCTAAACAAAACGCAGTAGCACCGCCGAAGTGCAGATCTACAGGGAGATCAGCCATAATTGTTTGTTGCATTTAAAAGGATAGAAAGGAGGTGTCAGCCCACCAATCTACCTGGTCTAAAAGACCAGTAATATCCCCTATCTGGTCGTTGAACGCGAAATCCCAGGGGATGCGTTTTTAAAATATCACATATTCCGTACCGATCAATGAGAGGAGGACGTACGTGAAACGATTATTATATCTAACCATAATAGTGGTGTTGTTAGCAGGCTTCCTGCCAGTAGCCAGCCTGGCTCAAGCCCCTCAATCCAAGGGAGGAAATCTTACTGAAAGCCCCAACGGGGTCTATATTGTCCAGATGCTGGACGAACCTGTGGTTGCTTATGAAGGCGGTATCCCTGGCCTGAAGGCCACTGCACCCAAGAACGGCGATAAGATCGACCCCTATAGCCCAACTGTGGTAGCCTATGACAATTATTTGAAAGGCAAGCATGACCAGGCCTTGGGAAAAGTGGGTGGTGGTAAGAAGCTATATAGCTATACCTACAGCTTCAATGGCTTTGCCGCCCAATTGAGCCTGGACCAGGCCAACAAGATGACCTCCGTCGACGGCGTCAAGGTGGTGACCCCCGATGCGCTGCAAACGATGGATACCTCATCTACTTATAAATTCCTTGAATTGAATGCACCGGGTGGGTTGTGGGATCAACTTGGTGGAACAGCCGGTGCCGGTGAAGGCATGATCATTGGCATTATCGACTCGGGTATCTGGCCTGAGAGCCTGAGCTTCACCGACCGTGTCGACAGGAATGGCGACCCAGCTGCCAAGGGCAAGCTGGTTTACCAACAGATCCCCGGCTGGCACGGCAAGTGTACCCCCGGTGAGCAGTTCAACGCCTCCATGTGTAACCAGAAGCTGATCGGCGCCCAGTGGTTCAATGCCGGGTGGGGCGGTGATGCAGGTATCGATGCCCAACGCCCCTGGGAGTTCAACTCGGTGCGCGATTACAACGGCCACGGCAGCCACACTTCTTCTACTTCAGGTGGTAACTATGGAGTCTTAGCGACCGGTCCGACTGAAGCATTCGGCAAGATCAGCGGTATGGCACCCCGTGCCCGTATTGCCATGTACAAGGCCTTGTGGTCCACCGAGGATGCCTCCACAGCCAGCGGAAACACCTCCGATCTCGTGGCAGCCATTGACCAGGCGGTGGCGGATGGCGTGGATGTGATCAACTACTCGATCAGCGGTTCCCTCACCAACTTCCTGGATCCGGTAATGGTCGCTTACCTTTATGCGGCGCGTGCCGGTGTGTTTGTCTCCTGCTCGGCTGGTAACAGTGGCCCCACCACCGCCACGGTTGCACACCCCGGCCCGTGGGTGACGACCGTTGCTGCCGGTACCCACAACCGTAGTGCGGTTGGCTCTGTGACTTTAGGTAATGGCTCGACCTACTATGGATCATCAGTATCTGTGGTCTCCGTTACAGCTCCTTTGATTGACTCAATCGCTGCCGGATTACCCGGTGCAGACCCGACACAAGTTGCGTTGTGCTATAGCTCGCTCGACGGTGGTAATGTGCTCGATCCTGCTAAAGTGGCCGGCAAGATTGTAGTCTGTGACCGGGGCGTGACCGCCCGGGTGAATAAGAGCCTGGCGGTGAAGGAAGCCGGTGGTGTCGGGATGATCCTATTGAATCCTACTTCCGCCACACTAAATGCCGATTTCCACTCCGTTCCGACAGTGCATCTGCAAAACACAGACTACGCAGCTGTCCACGCTTATGCTGCCACCGCAGGTGCTACCGCAACCATCAATCCAGCGACTATCGAATATAACACCCCTGCTCCATATACCGCTTCCTTCTCGTCCCGTGGACCATTGCGCGCAGGTGGTGGTGACCTGCTCAAGCCGGATGTGATGGCTCCGGGCGTGGACATCCTCGCGGCAGTATCCCCAGCCAGTGGTGGCGGTTTGAATTTCAACCTGTATCAAGGCACGTCCATGTCAGCACCGCATGTGGCGGGCGTGGCGGCTCTGCTGATGCAGGCCCACCCCGACTGGACCGTAATGATGGTCAAGTCGGCCCTGATGACCTCCGCGTATGACGTCCTGGATGGACCGAACACCAATCCGCTGGTGATTTTCCGCCAGGGTGCCGGTCACATCAAGCCCAACAGCGCGGTGAATCCCGGCCTGGTGTACAATGCCGGCTGGAATGACTGGCTGGCTTTCTTGTGCGGCACGACTACGGGTGTTGCCCCTGCTACTTGTAGTGCATTAGCTGGGCTGGGCTACTCGCTGGATCCGAGCGACCTGAATGTGGCTTCCATTGCCATCGGCGACCTGGCAGGAGTACAGACGATCACCCGCAAGGTGACCAACGTCGGAACAAGCGCAGCCACCTACACTGCTTCCTACACTGGCATGGGCGGGTTCAATGTCGTGATCGCGCCTACATCGCTATCACTCAATCCGGGTCAGACGAAGTCATTCACTGTGATCTTCACCCGCACCACGGCTGCATTGAATGCATACACTGGCGGACAGCTCACCTGGACAGATGGCACGCACAGCGTGCGCATCCCCATGGTAGTACAACCAGTCGCCCTAGCAGCGCCAGCACAGGTTTCTGGCAGCTACACAGTAGTCTTTGGATATAACGGAGATTTCACGGCAACTCCGCGCGGCCTGGTTCCGGCAACTACATTTACTGACTCAATCAGCACCGGCCAACAGCAATACTATCCCGTGACTGTGCCAGCTGGTAGCACCTATGCCCGCTTCTCGCTTTTCGATGCCAACGTCATCCCAGCCAGTGACCTTGACCTGGTTGTTTATCGCTGTGGTGATCCAACCTGTGCGACAGGAACACAAGTAGGCTCAAGTGGAGGTGGAACATCTGCAGAAGAAGTCAACCTGCTGAATCCCACAGCTGCTACCTACCTGGTGCTTGTCGATGGTTATGCCACGCCCAACAACCAGCCAGCCACCTTCACCCTGTTCACCTGGGTGCTGGGCACTGCTGATGAGGGTAACATGACGGTCACCGCACCCACAACTGCGGTCATTGGAACCACCGGCATGATCGACCTGACCTTCAGCGGACTCGCAGCTGGGACCAAGTATCTGGGCAGTGTGGCTTACTCCGGTATCGCTGGCCTGCCAAACCCCACCATCGTGCGTGTGGACACACCATAACCAGCTTATCCACATTTTGTATTATCGATCATCAGGTTGGCAGGCTTACCTGCCAACCTGATTTTCAATAACTGTCAGATTGAAGCACAATGAAGTTCGGTTATGTCCTGGGTGTTCTTCCTGGCGTATGCCGATTCATGATCATCAGGTTATAGGTGAGTATATCTCTGTTTTTTTTTGTGAAATGACGTTCTCGTAATTGGAGGTTAGGTTGAAAGGAATTGTCCTGGCTTTATTCGTGATATTTCTGCTCCTGGGCGCTGGCGTAGCCGCGGCTTCATCTACAACCGTGTATTTACCGATTGCATCCAATATGAATACGCCAACACCCACGCCAAACCTCAGCCCGATATTATTCCCCAATGGGGACTTTGAACAAGGTGCGACGATATGGGTAGAATCTTCTACTCAGGGATACGAATTGATCCTCGAACAATATCCCTACGGGCTTCCTGCAACCATTCCACCCTACAATGGTCGCTGGGTGGCATGGTTAGGATTTGTTGATATCGAATACTCGACGATCAGCCAGCAAATCCTGGTTCCATATAACCACCCATATCTGTCATACTGGATATGGATCGATTCTGAAGATCCTAATTGTGGTATTGCATACGACCTCGCCCAGGTGACAGTTAATGGTGCAACAGTAGATGAATATTACCTGTGTACGGCTACCAAAACAAATGGCTGGGTACAAAGAGTGGTAGATTTGCATGCCTATCGAGGAGAAACAGTTGAGATAAAATTTGGGGGATTTACGGATCTATATTATCAAAGCGGCTTGTTCATCGATCACGTTACCTTCCAGGTTAGCGAGGATGGGTAATCGCTTTCGGATAAGTGAACTTGATAATCTCGCTAGATCCGCGGGGGCGGAAAATTGAGGCTTGAAGTACATGGTCTTCAAACAACCCGCTATTCTTTGTATATTCTTAATTCTCGAATTTCAGAAATTCTAACTGGGTATACTGGTAATATTCTTCTCATTCGCCTGTAAAATTATGCGAATATCAGGCCTTGCTTAAGATCTGCTCACTGCATGAATAAACCCAAATCAACTAGTTTCACGGGAGGAAAATAATGGAATATTACGCCACCCCACAAGACATCCATACCAAAGGCAAGCAATGGCTCGACCACATCGCTCCCTTCAATACCCATAAAATGGAGCTCAATGCGGCCAGATCTGCCTTACTGGTGATCGACATGCAAAACTTCTTCCTTGACCCGGCTTCGCCCAGCTTCACCTGTGGTGGGCAGGCAATCCTGCCCAACCTCAAAACGCTAATCCAGGCTTACCGGAAAGCCAACCTCCCGGTCATCTACACCCGCCATGTACACCACCCCGACCTGTTGGATGCCGGCATCATGCGTTGGTGGTGGCCGGGCATGTGCCGTGAGGGTTACCCGGAAAGCGAGGTCCATCCAGACCTGGCACCACAGCCCGGTGAAAAGCAGGTGCTTAAGCACCGCTATTCGTCCTTCTACAACACCGACCTGGAGACCATCCTGCGCGTGATGAAGGTGGAAGATTTGGTAATCAGCGGCATCATGACCAATATGTGCTGCGAATCGACTGCCCGAGATGCCTATTTTCGCGATTACCGGGTCTTCTTCCTGGCTGACGGGACGGGCAGCATCACTGAGGAAATGCACCTGGCCAGCCTGCTCAACCTGGCTTTCGGTTTCGCCTGGGTGACCAGCGTGGATAGCCTTCTTGCCCAGTTAAAAGTCACCGCAACCGGTTAGCTGCCTGGAATATTTTTGAAATATGCTCTGGGCAAGAATTTTACAACTTTGGTCGAGCAAACATCGCATAGATTCCTCCGTAATCAAGAATGATAGAATCAAATCGCTGGGTATGCAAATATTATTGCTAATTTATTTATTTTAAGGTATAAGCTGGCAAAATCAGGCGGAATCGAATTGACTTGCTCAAAAATAGTTGCTATAATCTAATCACGGTCTAAACGAGACGCAATCGCTTGCAGAAGGATAGATCTACAGGGAGATCAGTCAGAAGTTTTTTTCCTTTAATTGGTCAGAAAGGAGGTGTTTTCACACCGATCGATCTGGTCTTGCATATCAATAATATCCCCAATCTAATCATGGCATGCTGATTCTCAGGGGATGCCAAAAAAATATTGCGTACCAATCAATGAGAGGAGGACGTACGTGAAAAAGCTATTTTATTTAACCATGGTGTTAGTGTTATTACTGGGGGTCGTGCCTGTCACCGCGCAAAGCCAGGCAGAGATAGATGGTACACTGGCTTCCAAAGCGATCTATTTTGCTGCTGATGGCATGCGCCCCGACCTGATGGAGCGCTATGCCGCAGAAGGCAGCCTGCCCACCTATGCGGATTTGATCGCCAAAGGTGTGATAGGGGAGAACGGTCTGGTGCAAGCCTTCCCACCCAATACAGGCGTGGGCTGGTATACCCTGGCGACAGGTGCCTACCCTGGTGAGGCTGGCTCAACCAACAACACTTTCTTCCGCACAGGCGATAGTTTCAACAACCGGACTGCGGCGTTTTCTGCGGGCGTGCTCCAGGCGGATACCATTGCCGAATCAGCCGAGCGGGCCGGCAAGAAAGTCGTCTCCATGGAGTGGTCAGGCGGATCGCGCACAATGACCCCCGTCCAGGGTCCTGTGGTCGACTACCGCAATTTCTACTCCAACCGCGGCTTGTGGACCAATTATGATGTCCTCGGTCAGCCAGCGGGTGCCAACGCCTTCGGCGTGCAATACCAGCGTTTTGACCTGGCTGATGCCAGTGGATGGATGAATGTACCCGCCACTTACAGCACCGCCAAACAAGGAACTTTTGATGTTGGTTCCTACACCAGCGGTGGTAGCCCGGTGATCACCAATGACCAGTATGATTTCTATGTGTATGACTCAACCAACGATGCTACGATCAACTATGACCATGTGCTGATTGTCCCTAATGCTAGCCTGAAAGATGGTAGCACGGCTGTCGCCAATCTGATGGCCGATGAGTGGGCGGATGTCAAGGTCGTACTCGCAAACCCAGCTGGCAAGAGTGCGGGGTTTTATGTCAAAGCCCAGATGTTTGTGCCTGACCTGAGCCAGTTTGCCATATTTTTCAGCTCTGTGGCTCGTTCGGTTGCCACTTGCAACGGTTGTGGATACATAGGTGACTTTGAGGACGATCTGAACCGGTGGTTCCCCAGCTCAACTGCAGCAGACTACGCCATCTTCGAGTCAGGCCTGGTGGATGCTGATACCTATATCGAGCAGGGCCTGATGTGGAAGAATGCCCACTGGGCTTACCTGAATTTTATCCTCGGCACAGATCCGGTTCAAACAGTTAGCGGTGGTAGCGTGCCCGGAATGGGGTACCCAGCCGATTTGCTGATGATGGGCAACCCGGCCACGGATGAGTTTTCCCACATGTTCTTTGGATTAACTCAATCCCAGGTTAACGGCATCACCAACCCATACTACAATAACTATTATTCATACGGCGAGCTCATCACCCCTGATATCGCAGATGGCTTCTTGAGAGAAGCGTATATGGAAGCCGATGCTACCCTGGCTTTAGGGAAGCAGCTGATGGGCGGCTCGCCAACCATCTTTGCCACTTCCGACCACGGCTTTGGCTCCCAATGGCTGGCCGTCAACGCCGGTAAGGTGCTAGCTGATGCTGGCATTCAAAAGAATGCAGATGGGAGCGAAGTGTTCAGCAACTGCCGGGCAGCCACTGGTGCCACCGCGATAAATTTGGCCAAGGCTTGCTGGGCAGGCGGAACGGCACAGATCTACGTGAATACTTCATTACCCGCCGGTACAACTTACGAACAGGTTCGCACAGCGGTGGTCAATGCCTTCCAGAATTTGACCGACCCGGCTAACCCGGGTGCCCAGGTGGTGCTGAGGATTATGATGAAGGAAGAGCTACGCGACGTTGACGGCTCTGACTCCCTGCACCCCAATCGCAGTGGTGATGTCGTCGTGGTGCTCAATCCACCCTACCAGTTCGATGCGGCCACTTTTGGTCAGACAATCGCCTTCTCGCAGTTCTTCGGACAGCACGGCTACCTGCCTGAGACGGTCAGCCTGGCAGATGGCGTCAACATGCATGCCACCTTCGTGGCTGCTGGGCCTGGCATTCGTCATCAAGGTCCGGTGGCAGGGATACGTGCGGTTGACCTGGCCCCCACACTGTCATTCTTGTTGAATGTCCCTGGCCCGGCCAATGCACGTGGCAGAATCCTCTACAACCTGCTCAAATCTCCCGGGCAGTACAAGGAAGCCACCATCCTTTACATCAGTGACTTCCATGGTCAGCTTACCCCACTCTCCCAGGCTGCTGACACGTTTAGCAGTCCAACATACAGTATCGGTGGCGCAGCTTACCTGAAGCCCTGGTTCGATACCTATCGTGCAGAAGTGCCAACCACCAGTAACTACAGCGTGCTCACCCTGTCAGGAGGAGACCTGGTAGGTGCTACTCCTCCCATCTCCAACTTCTTCGGCGACACACCTACCATGGAAATCGCCAATATGATGGGCCTGACCGCCGACACGCTGGGCAACCATAACTTTGACCGGGGTTCTGATTACTTACGGAATGTGCTTATTCCACTGGCAGACTTCCCTTACCTGGCCTCCAACGTGGTCTATCAGACCACTGGCAAGCTGCCGCCAGAGTGGATGGCATCGAAGATCTTCAACTTTAACGGCTTTAAGCTGGGCGTCATTGGATACACCCTGCCGGAGCTACCAACGTTGATCTTCCCGGGTTACCTTGACCCATTCATGGTCACCGATCCTGTTGCGGCGATCAATGCTGAAGCAGCCAGTCTACGCTCGAAGGGCAAAGTCAATGCCGTCATCGCTGTCGGCCATATGGGTGGGGATGGTACAAGTATCTTCAACCCCACGGGTGCGCTGGTGAATCTAGCTGATAATCTGACTGGGGTGAACGCCGTATTTGGTGGTCATACCCACTCGGAGTACATTACCTACCGCCCAGATGGTAAGCTGGTGACTGAAGCCCCCAATGGTGGCTTACGCTTCAACCGCATTCGCATCACCGTTGATACCAATACGAAACAGGTGATCTATATGACTGCCGATTACCACAAGCCCTGGAATATCGGCGTCACCCCCAACCCTGCCATCCAGGCGTATATCGACGAGCTGAATGCTGAGCTTGCACCGATCATGAGCACAGTGATTGGAAACTCCACCCGATATATTCCTCGAGCAGATGCGTGCGGTCGAGCAGATGGTCGATTGTGTGAATCGCTCATCGGCGATGTGACCGCTGATGCTTTGCGCCTGACATACAACGTCGATTTCGCAATCACCAACTCGGGCGGCTTGCGGGCTGACCTGACCTGCCCCACGACGGACAACCCAAGTGATTTTTGCCCACCTTATACTCCACCACCGTACCCCATTACGCGTGGTTCTGTGCTGGGTGTGCTGCCGTTTGGTAACGTGGTCTTCACGGTAAGCATCAGCGGGGCAGAGCTCAAAACCATGCTGGAGAACGGTGTCTCTGCAATGCCAGCAGCCAATGGCAAGTTCCCCCAGGTGTCTGGCCTGTGCTTCACCTACGATATCTCTGCAGCCGTCGGTAGCCGGGTGTTAAGTGCCGTCCGGCAGGCAGCAAACGGTTCCTGCACAGGGGCCCCAGTCGACCTTACCGCTGCCTCCACCTACACGATCGCTGAAAACGACTTCATGGCGACCGGTGGAGATGGGTACCCGAACTTTTATGCTCGCGGTACTACCCAGAATATCATGGACCAGGTGTTGGCCGACTATATCACAGTCAATACCCCGATCAGCCCTGCGATCCAGGGACGCGTTGCTTGCACGACCAGTGGAGCAACGGCTTGCCCTGTGGTCACACCATAAAGTAAGCACGTCTTGTTCGCCAAAAGGTCAGGAGGGTCGTTATCCTCCTGACCTTTTTTCCATATATCCCACCACCTGTAGCGTTGCGATAGCAAGCTGCCTGGATTATTCTCTGTAATACAACTTCGCTCCGGTTAAGCATATTACAACGAGTGTCGAATATTCACATCGGGATCCACTCGAAATCAAGAATGATAGAAACGAATCGCATGGCGAACAATATTTATTGCATTTACGAATATTTTAAGGTAAAAACAGGCGGAATCAAGTGAAAATAAATTGACGTGCTCAAAAATTGTTGCTATAATCTAATCACGGTCTAATCTAAACGCAGATAGCTCGCAGAGAAATAGATCTACAGGGAGATCAGCCATAATTGTTCGTTGCGTTTAATGGGTCAGAAAGGAGGTGCCGTCGCACCGATTAACCCGGTCATAGACATCAGGTATATCCCCTATCTATTCGTGGAATACTAATTCTCAGGGGATGGCGCTTTGAAATACCATGATTTGCGTACGAATCAATGAGAGGAGGAAGTACGTAAAGTGATATTTCAATCTCACCTTGGTGTGGTGCTATTTAGTGTTGTACTTTCACCGAGGTGGATTCTAGCAAGCTTGGAGGTGCATCAACTCGATCTTTTTTCACCAGGTCACTTGAAAACGTGACATACTTTTGATTCTAATATTTTTGAGGAGGAATGCATGTTTAGAAATAAAAAATCACGAAGCGTAATTGCAATGCTGATCGCCATAGCGTGTGTTGCGGCAGTGCTGGCGATCGCTCTGCCCAAGGTGAATGCCACCGCCGCTCCGGCTGTACCGGTGACCTTCAGCATCTTGCACCACAACGATTTCCACGGCCAGCTCGAGCCATCTGGCAGCAACCCTGGCCTGGCGCGCCTGGCCAACACGGTCAATGGAGTCCGTACAGCCGTCGGTGCGGGTAACGTCTTACTCCTGGACGCTGGTGACGAGATGCAGGGTAGCCTGCTCTCGAACATCTGGCAGGGTGAGCCGGTCATTGCGGCTTACGACCTAATGGGTTATGACGCTGCCACCTTCGGCAACCACGAGTTTGACTGGGGTCAAGATGTGCTGACTGCCCGCACTGGCGAAGCAACCTACCCCTACGTCTCAGCCAATATCGTGGTCAACGACACCGGCAACTGCAACACAGCTGGTTGGACCAGCCCGGATTTCGCTACTCCCTATACGATCTTGACAGTCGGGGATCCTGTGCAGGTCAAGGTTGGGGTGATCGGTGTCACCACGCAGGAAACACCCTACATCACCATTGCCGAAGCCACTGACGGATTGTGTTTCAAGGATCCAAAAGACTCAATCCTTCATTATTACGACGAATTGAATGCCCAGGTAGATGTAATTGTGGTCCTGAGCCACCTCGGTTTCAATGATGGGGGTTACGGTTACGGTTTCACAGTTTACGGTGATAAGACCCTGGCGCAAAAGCTGATCGATGCCGGGAAGCCGGTTGACCTGATCATCGGTGGTCACAGCCATACTGACTTGGCTACAGCGACCGTAGTAGGACCAACTACAGTGGCTCAAGCACATTACAATGGTCGCAAGCTTGGCCGAGCAGATATCACTGTTCAACCCAGTGGTGCAGTCAGCATTGTCTGGACAAGGCTTACGATCGGCACGAGTGATCCACAAGATTCCGCTGTCGCAGCCCTCATCGCCACATATGCCACCGACCCCGACTACCTGGCGCTGATTAACCAGCCTATCGGTTATGCCCAAACGGACCTGCTACGCGATTACAACGGCGATAACATGATGGGCGATTTCGTCGACGATGCGATCTATGAATACCTTAATAATGACGCTGAGCCAACCAACGATGTTGACCTGTTCCTCAATAACGCAGGTGGCATCCGCATCGACTGGTGCGATAAGTGGGATGCTGGTTTGGGGCAATGGATTTGGAGCAGCGCTGCAGCAGATTGCCAGCCAGGGCTCTGGGCGCATGACCCACTGCTGCTGACCTATGGCCAGATGTTCCAGATCTTGCCCTTCGGTAATGCCACCATTGTTGGTGACATGACCGGTGCCCAGATCCTGGATCTGATCAATCAGAGTGCCACCCTGTTCAAGGGTGCCATCCAACCCTCCGGCATACGCTATTCATTCTACCGCTATTCCGATGCTCTGCCTGGTCCACAGCCATGGGCATGGGGCGGATATGACGTCGAGGTGTTCGATAAGGTGGCTGACGCTTGGGTGCCCCTAGACCTGGAAAAGACTTACCGGGTGGGCACCAATGAGTTCCTGGCTCCTGCCGGGCAGGATGGCTATGTCCAGTTCAAGTATATGACCAACATTTCCTACTGGGGCGATATGCTCAACGCAGTTAATGCCCATGTGGCTGCCACCTATGGCACACCTGAGACTGCCTACAAGGGTCCAGATGGTGACGGCACACTTGACGGACGCATCACCCGGGATGGAACTGATGCAGGTGGAAGCATCGTACCCATCACAGTCTTGCATCACAACGATTCACACGGCAACCTGGTCAAGGGATCATATGTTGGTTATAGCCAGCTGGCCGCCAAGATTACCCAGGAACGCGCCCATAACCCCACCCGCACACTGTTGCTGAATGCAGGTGACAGCTTCCAGGGCGACTCGATGATGTATTACTTCAAGTCAGCCGCACTGGGCTATGCTGCTGATAACACGCCGCTCGATCCGGCATTGCAGATCAACCCACTCATGGCTGCCTTCAACCTGATGAACTATGATGCCATGACGCTGGGCAACCATGAGTTCAACTTCGGCTCACAGATCTTCACCAGCTCAATGTCACAAGCTACCTTCCCAGTCTTACAGGCTAACCTGGAAGATACCGGTGCATATGGTATCGCTCAGGTTCCAGTACAAGACTATGTCTTGAAGTCGGTTGGTCCAGAGGGCATCAATGTGGCAATCCTGGGCATCGGTAATCACCGGGTACCCAATTATGAGCTGCCCAGTAACATCCCTGGTCTGACATTCACCGACCCGATGGCGAAAGCTCAAGAGCTATCTGACGCGTTGCGGGCGACCAATGATGTAGTGCTGGCGCTCACCCATATCGGCTTCACTGAAAACCCGGGCAGCGTGGAGATCGACAACAACGTTGACACTTACATGGCAGCCAATGTTAGCGGGTTGGACATGATCGTAGGCGGGCACAGCCACACGAACCCTGTTTATGGCTTTGGACCCTACAAGTTCCTCCCAACCTTTGTGGCAGGCCCCAATAACACCCCGGTGCTGATTAACCAGGCCTACCGTTACAACAACACCCTGGGCGAGAACGTGATTGGCCTACGCCCCGATGGAAACGGTGGTTATGAAGTCGTCAGCCGTGCTGGGCGCTACATCTCAATCGCTTTGACAGATCAAGAAGATCCGGCTATTCAGGCGATTGCCGCGCCGTACGTAGCGCTGTTGAGTGAATACAACAATACGATCATCGGCACGACCACCCAACCCATTGACACTACCAATGCTTACATCGCCGAAACCAATGCAGCTAACTTACAGGCGGATGCCGCAGTCCATGAATTGGAAGTGCTCAATAGTATCCCTGTCGACTTCCATTTATCCGGTGCGATGACAAGGCCAAGCGCACAGGCAAATTGGATCATGTTTGACGACGCCACACCTGTTAATCCGGTACCAATGAAGGTCAGCGACATGTTCACCCTCATGCCCTATGAGAACTCGCTGGTGGTCTTGGAAATGAACGGTCCACAGCTGAAGGCGGTGCTGGAGCGCGCCTACCGCAACTACTATTACTACAATTATGTACCCGGGTATGGCGGTTACTCCTACTACACCACCTGTATGGTCGACATTAATTCCGGTGGCCAGATTACATACAACGACATTTTTGACCAGGCATATGATCCTAATAAAAGCTATGTCGTGTCACTGGAATTTGACGGACACCAGGTAGACTTTAACGACGCGGATACTTACTACCGTGTCTCGACAGTCAATTACCTGGCAGCAGGCTCGTGCAACTTCAACAATGGCGGTGTCAGTTTGTGGCCGCTGGACCAGATCGTCAATGACACACAGTTCTATGTACGCGATGCGGTCATCCACTATGTCCAGGCGGAAGAGACTGTCAATCCCTTGGTTGAAGGCCGGCTGCAATTCATCTACGATACCCAGGCTCCAGTAATCACGATCACAGCCCCCACCGCGACGACTTACCTGCACACTGCCATGCTAACCCTCGACTTTAGTGCAGAAGATGTAGGTCCTGCGGGTCTTAAGGATGTCTGGGCCGACCTCGATGGCGTACCCGTGACCGATGGTCAGGTAATCGACCTGCTCACATTGGCATTAGGTGACCACACCCTGACTGTGTACGCGATGGACAACGCCTACAACCAGTCAAGCGCCTCGGTAACCTTCACAATCACCGCCACGATCGGCAGCCTGAAGGAAACCCTGACTCGCTTCTACCTTGAGGGAAAAATCGACAATCTCGGTCTCTACAACAGTTTGTGGGTAAAACTAACCCAGGCCGAGAAAGCATACGAGAAAGGAAACTACCGTATAGTTGGAAACGTGCTGAATGCCTTCATCAATGAAGTAATGGCACAACGTGGCCAGCACATCACAATGGACGCTGCCGATCTGTTGATTGCCGACGCAATGTGGGTCATCAATCACTTGTCGGGCGGAAGCACCATCCTGCCCGTCCTCCCAAGAGATCTCACTAAGTCAAGTGGTCGATAACCAATAATCCCTTCAACATAAAGCAGTAACCTACAGGGTGTTCGTGATAACCACGAACACCCTGTTGTTTATAATCCTTACTTAATTTCCTTTCTACCATAGGTTTTTGTCTCCTACCCACCACCAGCACCATGAGATTATGCATGGCAAGTCAAACCATGAGGCACCCATTCACGCAACCAGCTGTTCTGATCATTTTTACCCTCGTACCTCAATAAAATGGTCGGATTAACCTCCATTGTGAAATATATATAATTCACCAATCAATTCTTAATATTTTCTGAACCTGCTCCCTTTATACTTATCAAGAGATAGATATACCTTAAGGTTCGTTACGGAGGTTGTGTATGACCATGAAAAAGCTCCTTGGATTTATCCTGGCGATCTTCATCCTGGGAGGCACCGCCATGTTGGGTGCCATGGCGGGAGGGGTCGTCGTGTACCAACTGATGAGTAAAAACCAGACAGCTATTTCTGCGTTGCCAACCGAATCTTCGGTGCAAGCCCTGCCTGCCAATCACCAAGGCCAAACCCTGGCCGTGAACACTATGGATGTTGAGACCGCTGTCACCCAGGCAGTCCAGGATGTTGGTCCCTCGGTGGTCACCGTGGTGGGCACCATCCCAGGCCAGCAGACTTTCTTCGGCTATAGCGGTGATTCGACCTCAACCGGTAGCGGTGTGATCATTTCCTCAGATGGGTACATCCTCACCAATAACCATGTCATTGATGGGGCAAAGCAGCTCCAGGTCATCTTTGCGGATGGAACCCAGCAGGATGCTTCCCTGGTGGGGAGTGATCAATATTCCGACCTGGCTGTCTTAAAAGTGAGCGGGACAATGCCTGCAGTTGCCACGCTTGGCAACTCCGATGCATTGAACCCGGGTGAGACGGTTATTGCCATCGGCTCACCCCTGGGTGACTTCAAGAACACGGTCACCGTTGGGGTGGTCAGTGCCACCGGGCGCTCCATCGATACAGGGGACGGCTACTCCATTGACGGCTTGATCCAAACCGACGCGGCCATCAATCAGGGCAATTCTGGCGGGCCATTGGTCAACCTGGCCGGGGAAGTAATCGCAATCAACACCCTGATCATCCGAAGTAGCAACTCGGGAACGGTCACGGAAGGCCTAGGGTTCGCCATACCCATCAACACGGCTCGTGTGGTGTCAGACCAGCTCATCCAGAAAGGTTACGTTTCCCGGCCCAATCTGGGCATCAGCTGGCAGCCCATCACACCGCGGGTTGCTGCCATATATCGCCTGCCCGTCCAGTACGGCGTGTACATAACCGATGTGACCAGCAACAGCCCAGCAGATCTGGCTGGCCTGCGAGCCGGCGATATCATCACCGGCATCGATGCCACCACCATCGATGAAACCCATGCTTATCTTAATACCTTATTCCAATATTCTGCAGGAGATACAGTGAACCTTACAGTGATGCGCAACAACCGGGAGATACAGGTACAGGTCACATTGGGTGAATCAGGTTCCTGAGCTTGGGGCTGAGCTGTGAATGGAGAATAAGCTCACCACCCATGTATAGAGCATCCCAGCGAGGGTAACCAACCAGGCTGCCAGGGCAACGTAGAAAAAATAGTGTGGAATCGCAGATAAAAACTGCAGGCCCAGAGCCTTCGCTAATTGATAGCTACACACCGTGTACATCCCGAGGGGAAACACCATGCTCCAGTACTGCGGGTCATAGCGTAAAGGGTAATGCTGTAGGAGATGCCGCCAGATACCCAGGAGCACGAGCATGGGAACCCACCAGGTGGCAGTAGCCCAAAACATGCTGGTGATGCCCTTCAGGAAAGGCAGTAGCTCAGCTAAAAAGTCCCATTGGCCAGCATTTAAGATCAGCAATGCGCCGGCCAGGGTGGATATGGCAGCTGCCCCCATGCTGATCCAATACGACGGGGTAAGCTGGTAAGGCGTGAGCCTGGAGAATAACAGGCGGGATAAGATCAGCGTGATGATCAGGATATAGAGCATCCCACCCAACAGGTACATTGCCAGAGTAAAAAACAATAATGGTTGCTGAAGACCAGCTGCATTTCCGGCCAGGAGCGTTCCCAAGACCGAGACGGATTGAGTTGCCACCACGGCTACCAGCCAGGTGCCGTTGATCCCCATCTCCATGGGCGGCTTATCGGCTTTCACCATCATGCTCACCAGGATCAGATTAATGAAGATCAACCACAGAACAAGCCCGACTCCCCACAAGATGCCTGCAACGATGATTTCGCCCGAAAGCAAAACAAACTGGCTGCCAAGCACGCACGTGCCCGCCACCAGGGTGAAAAATCCTGCCGCACGCAAGTTATCCTGAATATCAGCAGTGATGTAGCTAAAGAAAAAGACCAGGCGTGCCAGGAAAAATATCCACAAAAGGAAATAAAAACCGATATTGATGGTGAACAACACGCGTGCCACCCATTCCAACCCAAACAGATGGGCAGCGATAGATACGATTCCGGTAGCCATCACCAGCGAAAAGTACCCCGGCAGCAGGTCTCTGACCCCGTTTTTAAGAGAATTGGCTGGGCTTGAATCCACTCTCAGGTGCCTTTGTTTGCTAAGCGTCGGTTCCAAATGAACACCTGGATGTGCCGCCACAGGTAGGTGATAGGGAAGCTCATCATATGTACCAGACGGGTGAAAGGAAACAAGGCAATCAGCAGCGTGGCATTGAGAAAATGCAGCTTGGGGATGAGTGGCAACGGAGCGATATTAAGCGTCTGGGGTTGGAATTTAGCCAATGACCCCACCCATACCGAAACAGTCTCCAGGAACCAGACCGCACCCCAGCGGTAGAACAAGGAGACCCACAAGCCCAGGAAAATCTGATTAAGTAACAGGAGCAGGACGATCCAATCAAGGGGTGTGGTCAGCAGGCGCAATTTGGAGTGGGATAGCCTGCGGATGATCAGGATGAGGATCCCCAGCAAGGCCAAAAATGCCATGAATTTCCCGATCAGCTCGGCGATATACAATCGGTCGGCCTGGCTGTGAATCTGATGCATGATGGATGGGATGGTAAAGCCCGCCAGGTGGATGATCAGGATGGGCACCACGCCGTAATGCCATGGGACCGCACCCCAAAACAACACCTTACTCTCCACCAACTGTGAAGACAGGCTGGAATAACTGTACCGGTTATAGAAGTAGCGAGCCAGGCCAACCACCACGGTCAATAGCACGGCGACATACGGAAAGACGATAAAAAGGAGTGTATTAAGCATGGGCAACGTCTCCTGTTTCGGAACCAACCACAGATTGTGATGGGGTGTCAAACGCATGGCTCAGCACATCCAGGACTACCTGGAGTACATCGCTGTATGGATTTTCTTCATGTGCCGCCAGCTCACCTGTCATCCTGGTCAAGGCGGGAATCAGCCCTTCAACGACCAAGGTCTGGCTGAATTCATCTCCAGTGCCAAGCGCCAGGAAATGCAGGATCACGGTTACATGGTCAGGCAGCTCCGTACCGGAAGAAAACTGCCTGGTGTGATATTCGTGGTTCAAGCAAGCCATAAACCGGCTGCGCTTGAAGCTCTCACCAAATAACTGATGCCCAACATACGGGCAACTCACGCCTTGCAGATCAAAGGTATGGGTATACAGCTCTTCTACCGCAGCGAGCGAATGGGAATTCACATAATCGTAGAATACTGTGAGCCATCCTTCTCTTTGAGGGAAGCGATCACATAGTAATGAAGCAGCCTGCTCCACCTGTATACACAGCGATGAGGTTGGATGCTCCAGCAAACTGGCGAACAGGCTATATAGTTGTCCGTGCGTGTCCGGCAACATCGCTCAGGGTCCTCTGTGGGGGTGGCGCTTGAAACCAAAACCGGTTTCCTTCTTCTTGATATCGGTGCTCGTGATGGATTCATCCGCCATTTCGCGTGCCATGGGCGGAATGACAAAATGGTCGTAATACGTAGATTGGGTCGTTAGGTGGTAAATCTCCTCGACCTGCCCTTCAGATAGCTGTGCCTCTGCCATAACAGCACTCACCTGGGTGGGATCAGCATCGCCAACAGCCTGGAGGCGCTTCACTAGCCGGACCGCCAACAAACGCCTGTATACCGCTTCGACGGGTTCCACCTGCCCGGCGCTAAATAGCCCAGCCATATACTGCATGGGTAGGCGGGCATGTTCCAGAGTTCCGAAAAAGTCATCCGCCAGGCGTTGGGTTCCGCCTGGTTGGGTAGCGGAAACAACCGGCAGGAGGGGAGGTACATAGAACAGCATCGGCAGGGTGCGGAACTCGGGGTGTAAAGGCAATGCCAATCTCCACTCCTTCACATATTTATAGACGGGGGACTTCTGTGCGATCGCCAGCACACCATCCGGGATGCCATTCTTCCTTGCTGCTTCAATCACCTGAGGGTCCGCCGGGTTGAGGATCATCTCCAGCTGCCGCTCAACAAGAACTACATCTTCCGCTTTTGCTGCTTCTTCGATGCGGTCAGCATCATAGAGTAGCACACCCAGGTAGCGGATGCGCCCCACGCAAACATGGAAACAAGCCGGGGCTTGCCCGGTCTCCTGGCGTGGGTAACACAGGATGCATTTCTCTGATTTTCCGGTCGACCAGTTGTAATAGACTTTTTTATAGGGGCATCCGGAGATACACATCCGCCAGGCTCGGCACTTTTCCTGGCTGACGAGCACGATCCCATCCTCGCCACGTTTATAGATCGCCCCTGCCGGGCAGGCTGCCAGGCAGCCAGGGTTCAGGCAGTGGTTGCAGATGCGCGGGATATAGAAGTAGACCTGTTTTTCGATGGTTAAAAGCTGTTGCTGCTCCACCTCGCTCAGGCGGGTCACCTGCGGGTCGTTGGCAGCATAGACCTGGGAACCGCCGTAGTCATCATCCCAGTTCGGTCCAGATTCGATCTCCATGGGCCGTCCATCGATCTGAGAAATGACCCTGGCAACCGGCTGGTCATCACCCTGAGGAGCGGTGAACAGGTCATTGTAGCGGTAGGTCCAGGGCTCGTAGTAATCATCCAGTTGGGGCATGGAGGGGTTATAGAAAATCTCACCCAGCTCCCTCAGCCGGTTCTGCAGACGCAGCCCTAAACGGCGCGATTTGCCCTTGGCCTTGACCTCCCATCCACCGTGATATTTACCCTGATCTTCCCATAGGGTGGGGTAACCCGTGCCAGGTTTCGTCTCCACGTTGTTCCACCACATATATTCCACACCGCGCCGGTCGGTCCAGATGTTCTTACAAGCCACGCTGCAGGTGTGGCAGCCGATGCATTTATCGAGGTGGAAGACCATTGATATCTGTGAGCGTATGTCCATATATAGCCTCTAATACTCCGGTTCGCCTGGCAGCTTGCGCACCAATACGTAAGTGTCGCGGTTGACCCCGGTCGGCCCCCAGTAATTGATCGCATAGGTGAATTGACCATAACCGCCCATCATCAACACGGGCTTCAAGCGGGCCCGGGTGGGGCTGTTGGTGGCTCCAGCCCGTTTGCGCCCGCGCAGGGGTGATTTTGGGATCCCGAGTGTCCGGTCATAGGCGTGATAATGGAGACACAGGCCGGCAGGGATGCGGGCACTGACCACGGCACGGGTGACAATCACCCCGTTGTCGTTGTAGGCTTCCACCCAATCGTTATCCAGGATGCCAAGCCTGGCGGCATCCTGGTCATTCAGCCATAGCGGTTCAATGCCCCGGGATAAGGTGAGCATACGCTCATTGTCGTAGTAGGTGGAATGGATGTGCCATTTTCCGTGGGGCGTGAGGTAATTCAGCTGCAGGCAATTGCCTTCCGGCTGACTCTTGTCCAGATCACCGAAATCTGCCGGCCCCGGCGGAGGTTTGTAAGTAGGAAGGTTTTCGCCGAAAGCCAGATAACCTTCATGGTCGAGATAAAAATGCTGGCGGCCTGTCAGGGTGTGCCAGGGTACCAGGCGCTCCACATTCTGGCAGTATGCTGAATATGCCCGGCCGTCACTGACGATGCCGGACCAGTTGGGGCTGTTCAGCACTCGCCGGGGTTGGCTCACCAGGTCTTCAAATGTCATGCGCACGCCGCGGGTCGCCTCGGCCAGGTCCGACAGGTGTAATCCGGTCTCCTCTTCAGCGGTCTCAAATGCCCGGTAGCCCACTTCACCATTGGTCTCCGGCGCCAGGTAGAGCACAACATTGGCAGCCTCACAGGCTTCTTCCAAGGATGGAAATTTCTTGCCATCCCATTCAACGGTCGGCTTGTTTACCAGCAAATCCTGGTATAGATCAGCGATCGACCAGCGGTGGCCATGGGCACCCATACCCTCTTTTTCGGCAAGCGGACCCAGAGAGATATAACGGTTATACAGGTTGACGTAATCACGCTCAACCGTCTTGAAGTTGGGCATGCTGATGCCTGGTTGAGGCTGGCATTCCCCCTGGCTCCAATCCTTCACTGAGCTCTGGGCAACTTCGCCTGAGGTGTCATGCTGTAACGGCACGCACACCAGATCGGTTACCGGCTCGGGCAGGTGTACTACAGCCAGCTCACTCACCTTTTTGGCAATCGCCTTGAAGATGTCCCAATCGCTCCTCGATTCCCAGCAGGGGGGCACTGCGGCTGAGAGCGGGTGGATGAAGGAATGCAGGTCGGTGGTATTCAGGTCATCCTTTTCATACCAGGTGGCAGCCGGAAGGATGATATCCGAATAGAGGGCAGTAGTATCCATGCGGAAATTCAGGTTCACCACCAGGTCGAGCTTGCCACGCACTTCCTGGTCATGCCAGGTAGCCTCTTCAACCTCATCACCTGCAGCCTGGTCAGCGATGACCTGGTTGTGCGTGCCCAGGTAGTGTTTAAAGAAAAATTCCTGCCCCTTGGCGCTGGAATTCAAGGCACTTCCCCTCCAGATGAACCAGAGGCGCGGCCAATTCTCAGGGGCATCCGGGTCCTGCACGGAGAAGTTGAACTTTTTAGATGTGAGCTGATCCACTACCCACTGGCGCACCTGCGATTCTGTTTCAGCACCAGCTTGCCTGGCCTGGTGTACCAACTCAAGCGGACTAAGGTTGAATTGCGGGTAGAATGGCAGCCACCCCATCCTCACCGCCTGCACCTGGGTATCCATGGTGTGCTGGTGGGTTAAGCCCTGTGCCCAACGCCCATCAGCAGGGCGTGTAACCGGTTCAGGCAGGCTATACGCATGCTCATAGCGCCATTGATCAGTGTGGACATAATGGAACGATGGTGCATTTTGCTGGCGGGGTGGCTTGAGCCAGTCGAGCGCAAAAGCGATGGTTGACCACGAAGATAATGGAGCGATCTTTTCCTGGCCGACATAATGGTTGAGCCCACCGCCGTTGCGCCCGATACAGCCGGTCAGCATCAACGTGGCGATCCCCGCCCGGTAGATCAGGTTGTTGTGGTACCAGTGATTAACGCCCGACCCGATGATGATGGTGCACTTCCCTTGGGTTTGGACTGCGGTGGAGGCCCACTCGCGAGCGAATTGGATCACCGTCTGGCGGTCTACGCCTGTGAAACGCTCCTGCCAGGCGGGCGTATAGGCGCTTTCATCATCGTAGCTCGCCGGATAATCGCCTCCCAATCCGCGCCCCACACCGAACTGCCCCATGAGCAGGTCGTAGATGGTGGCCACCGGTAAGCGCCCATCGCGGGTATCAACCATTCGTACAGGGATTTCACGGCGCACCGCTTTATCCATACCGAAATCTGAGAAGGCTACTCGCAGGAGATTGTCGTGCTGTTCAAAAAAGGTCAGCTGGGGGGCGATCTCCGATCCATCCAACCCATCTTTAAGCTCAAGGTTCCATTGGCCCTTTTGCTTCTGCCAGCGGAAGCCTACCGAACCTTGCGGGGTACGCCAGGAATTGCTCAGGCTATCCCACACAGGGAACTTCCAATCAGCTAATTCCTCATCCTGCTTGCCTTCCAGCTGGCTGAGGCGCAGTAATCTCCCTGGTACATAATCCTCCCCCGCCTTGTCCAATACCACCAGGAAGGGTGCATCGGTATAGCGTTTAAGGTAGTCCAAAAAGTAGGCGGTGGGTTTTTCGTAATGGTATTCATTGAGGATGACATGATTCACCGCCATCCAGAAGGCCGCATCCTGCCCGGCATGCACCGGCACCCACCAATCAGCATACTTCGCTACCTGGCTGAAATCGGGAGAGAAAACAACCAGCTTTGTGCCGTTATGGCGTGCTTCTACCACATAATGCACATCGGGTGTGCGGGTCATGCTCAGGTTTGAGCCAACCGTGGCGATGTACTTGGCGTTGTACCAATCGGCTGCCTCTGCCACATCAGTCTGCTCTCCAAACACCTCAGGCGAAGCGGGAGGCAGGTCAGAATACCAGTCATAAAAGCTCAGGCTCACCCCCCCGAGCAGCTGCAGGAAGCGATTGCCCGACGCATGGCTGAGCATCGACATGGCTGGGATGGGTGAAAAACCCACCACCCGGTCAGGACCATATTTCTTTATCGTGTAGATCGTCGATGCGGCTATGATTTCCAGCACTTCATCCCAGCTGGCACGACGAAAGCCGCCTTTCCCGCGGGCTTCCTGGTATGACCTGTGCCCGGTTTCATCTTCAACCAGCATTGTCCATGCTTCAACAGGGTCGTCTGATCGCTGGCGCACTGCCCGCCATAAATCCATTAATACCCCACGCAGATAAGGATACTTCACGCGCAGCGGCGAATACATATACCACGAAAAACTGATACCACGCTGGCAACCACGTGGCTCGTATGGGGGAATTTCTCCAGCCAGCTCTGGGTAGTCGGTAGCCTGCAGCTCCCAGGTTACGATGCCGTCTTTAACGTACACCATCCATGAGCAGCCACCGGTGCAGTTGACCCCGTGCGTGCTGCGGACCATTCGGTCATATTGCCAGCGGTTGCGGTAGAACTCCTCCCACTGGCGTTGTTGCGGACTGTATATATCCTGGATCCAGCTCACATCGACCTCCTCCTAATAAAAATCACCGCCTAACCGCCTGACCCATCAACCTATTTTTTCTCCCGATAATTATTTAATAGCTCCTTGCGAACACCCTGCAGACGATTACGCCATATGAATGCAAAAGCGATCAAACTGGCTCCAAACCCAACCAGGGAGATAAGGATGATCCATGGTTCTTTATTCACAACAGGCTTGCCTGCTGATTCTTTCAAGAAAGCCCGGATATCCGCCCGCTCGCTGATGGTAAGTGTATGGTTGGAAAAGATAAGGCGCATGGTCGGGAATGGCAGGTTGGATAAAATTTCTTCCAATCCAGCATCACCATACTTGGTGAATGCCTCAGTCAGGTCAGGGCCAAGCGTTCCCCCACCCAGGATCCCGGTATCGTCGTTATTGTGGCACCCGATGCAAAATGGAGCGCCATTTTTCAGGTGGATATCGCCTAAAAATAAAGCCCGTCCATTGTTCGGGTCACCAGCTGGGAGGACTTGCGCTGAAGTGCCAACCGGTGATGCCATCACCAGCCCGGATTCGGCTTTCAAGTAGTCTAGGACTGCCAGGATCTGGTCGGTAGTGAGCCCCATGTTGGGCATAACGACGAAATTAAATTGCTGCAAAAGCTGGTTGGCTCTCGTATCACCCGAGGTGATCATCTGGTCGGGATTGCTGATGAAATCGATCAGCCATTTCTGGCTTTGCTGGTCAGTCACCCCTATTAAGTCTGGGCCAACCAGGTTTCCCCTTCCGATCGTATGGCAGCTGCTGCAATTGGCAGCAAATATCTCCTGGCCGTCCAGGTTGATCTGGGAAGAAGAGGCGCATGCGGCCATCACCCCAATACCAAATAATAAGAAGACCAGAGGGATGTAAATTACCCCAGCGTGAGAACCGTGTATCCTTGCGATCATTAATCCCTCCTCCCCCCAGGTATCATCATTGATCTATCAGGAATTGATTAAAACCGGTCGATCACGAATATCTGTTGGTCACTATCAACGCAACCTGCGGTGGTGATTTTCTCTACAAAAATATCCTTTATACCCACCCAGGGAGTGCGTTGGTTACCAGGCTATCAACTTGCCATCTCTATTGTGCCGTATAAATCACTTAATCTATTATAAATCAGATTAATAATGGATAAATTTTCTATGCCTCAGCTGTGCCCCTGACACAAAGTGGTAATGTCTTGCTTAAAAATCCTTCCATGCGGTAGTGCTAACCCATTTCTCATGGTAGTCGAAAGTTATCTTATGCTATACTAGTCGAGAATACATAAAAAAAATTGAGGAGGATAATTATGACTGGTTTTGTTGGCGATATCGAAAAACTAACTGAGAAGAACAAATACTTCCGGCAGGTACTCTACACCGGGAAATTCGCCCAGCTGGTAGTCATGTGCCTGCAGCCGGGAGAAGAGATTGGTAACGAAGTGCACCACACGGTTGACCAATTCTTCCGCATTGAGGAAGGCGAGGCCAAGTTCGTCTTCAGCGGCAGCGAGGAACACGTGGTTCACGAGGGGGATGCTGTTATCGTCCCAGCCGGCACATTCCACAATGTAATCAACACCTCATCCAAGGAATCACTGCAGCTGTACACTATCTACTCGCCGCCCAACCATCCCGATGGAACAGTTCACAAGACCAAAGCGGAGGCAGAAGCTGCTGAAGCTGCCCATCATCATTAACATCCTAAATCTTTGAGTCATTGACCTCCTGCAGAGTCATTGACTGCAGGAGGTTCTTTTCTTTACGGATATATACTGTCTGAGGGCCAAATGAAACGAGCTTATCTTGCCATAATTTTTCTGGTCATTGCCTCACTGGCCTGCGTTTTTACCAGTAATGTCACTCAGGAACCAGTCAGCCTGCCCACTACCGTTCCTGCTGGCACATTGCCGCCAACCCAGGTGAAGACCCCCCGCCCCACCTCTGAAGAACCAACCAAGACGCCCTACCCCACCTCCCAGCTGGATGCCAGCCTGGAGAATGAGATCAACCTGATCCAGACTCAGGTGGTGGAAGAGCGTGGCCTTCAGCCGAAATATCCAGTACCGGTTGTGCTTCTTTCGCCGGCTGAGCTGCGTCAAAATGTGGTCAATGATTATGAAATGGACTACTCCGACGATGAAGCAGCTGACGATGTGCTTGAGCTCTCGACCATCGGCCTGCTAGAGCCAGGCTTCGACCTGCGTACATTGATGGTTAACCTGTTGAGTGAGCAGATTGCCGGGTATTATGATAATGAGACCAAGGAGATGTTTGTAGTCCAGGGACAAGGTTTTGAAGGACCAGAGCGTTTCACCTATTCCCATGAGTACACGCATGTCTTGCAAGACCAGAACTACGATATCCAGAACGGCCTTGATTATAATGATGATGCCTGTGAAGCCGACACCGAACGCTGTGCTGGCATCCAGGCATTGCTTGAAGGCGATGCCACCCTGTCACAGACCATCTGGTACCAATATTACGCCACCGATCAAGATAAACAACAGATCGAGTCATTCTACAGCACGTTTAAAAGCCCGGTCTACGATAATGCGCCTGCTTTCCTCAAGGATGATTTCGGTTTTCCTTACGACCAGGGGGCTGCATTTGTCCAGGAGGTGTTCACCAATGGTGGCTGGTCAGCAGTCGATGCGGTCTATAAAGACCCACCCATATCAACCGAGCAGATCCTGCACCCTAATCACTACCCAGCCGATAAACCCATCCCAGTTGATTTGCCAGACCTGACGACTGTGCCTGGCGAAGGCTGGCGAGAAGTCTCACGCAACCAGATGGGCGAGTGGTACACCTATCTCATCCTGGCACGCGGTGCTAACACAGCTGCCCGCCTGGATGACTCCACTGCTAAAGATGCAACGGCGGGCTGGGGCGGCGACGAATACGTGCTACTGCACAATGATGCTACCGGTGAGACCGCCTTCGTGATGAAAACTGTATGGGATACGAATAAGGATGCTGCGCAATTCGCATCGGCATTCAGCACTTATGCCAACACTCGCTTTGGAGTCCCGGCGGCTACCCAGGGGGATACCACCACTTGGAGCTATTCAGGGGGGTATACCAGCCTGTACCACTTGGGAGATACCACCCTGTGGATCACTGCCCCCGATTCCACAACGGCACAATCGCTAACTACTGCAGTCTTTCCCTAGGAGCCAGGTCTCTTATCCCACTGTGACCATCTCTCCGACCAGCGCTTTTCCACCAGGCGGGTGTCTTCCAGGTACATCCGCCTGGTTGCTTCTTCGAAGGAAATCGGGTTGCCCAATACCGGCTGAGAATAATTCTCGCCCTCGTACTGGATCAAGGCTTCGTTCGAGTGCATTTGCAACACGCCGTCTGAGTAAAACAGGCAGGTGAGGCGATCGCCTTCAGTGAGGATGAACTCATCCCCAATCACTTTGAAAGCAATGGCATGCGGACCGCTGAATTCCATCCGATCAGCCGCACAGAAAAGGGCAGCCCCGCCATGTGGCATTTTCAGCGTATTGTGTTTCCCCGCCACAACCACTCCCCCAAAGATCACGGTATCAATCCCGGTGATCAGTGTATCCAACAGGAGTGAATCGCGGATATCCGCGCCTGTCGGAACCGTGCTGCGCAGGAGGATATTTCCGTTGCGATCGCGTTCATGGGGTAGCTGAAAAAGCTCACGAGTGGTCCTCCCCAGGTCCGAATCAACGGTCATCGCTTCCAGAGAACGCCTCAAACTCAGGTGAAGGCCCCAGTCCATCCAGTAAGGTTGGCCAAAATCGAGCACCTTAACCATGGGCTGCCGGCCATAGCGCTCGTGGAAAGCATCCCGCATGCGTTTGATTTGACGATAAAAATCAGGGAAGCGTGCTTCGAGTTCGCGGATGCCGGTCTTTCCAATCCCTTCCTCAAAAGCTGCTTCAGCACGCCATTCAGTCTCTGTCGGGCAAGCCAGAGCTATCCAGGTGTATGGATCCCAGTCCACCCACTTCCCTTCATCTAATAGGTCACCCTTAAATACTTCTTCAGCCACCTCCATCAGGCGATAGCTGATCCCCAGGCTACCCAGGTTGACCCCTATCAGTCGGTCCTGGCCACGCCCGGCCAACCTCTTTTGCAGGCCTCCCAACCCCTGACGGGTGAACTGGTAGGTCATTTTCGAGGATTCGGCCTCGAATTCCACCCATTCCTTCTCGCGTGCCAGGTCTTCAGTCGGTTGGGTTTGCCAGACGAAGCGGATCCCATCCACCTGCTGGTATTCATCTGGACTGGTCTGCCAGAGCTTGCCTGGGATAACCGCTTCATCGCCCCATTTGACCACGATGCCGCGGAAACCATTGGTCTCGAGGTGGTGCAGCCACAGCGTGGCAGACATGGAAGCTGCGTCCACCGTGCTCAGGTAGACTTCACCATTCGAGCTTTTCATCGGGGTCGGGAAGGCCGGTTTACGGTTGGTGAGAGCCTGGGTAAATGGGCTGAGACGCTTGCCCAAGCCAAAAACCATATTCATGAGGATCACCGGTGGCTGTTGACGACCGGCCATAGCCTGGCGTAATGCCTGCCAGGCATTAATGCTTCCCAGGAAATTCCCTTTGCGGGTCTTTTCAAGGCTGGAGACTACCAGCGTGTCTCCATCACAGCGGAATACATCTCGGCGGGTCATTTCCAACCGATCCTGCCAATACTCCTGGTCGGCAGTGCTGCCGGATACGATATTTACTACCTTAGGCCCTTGGTTTTGTTGCAGGATGTTACAGTATGCTTGGATATTTTGCTGCCAGGTCTCAGATATTACCAATTACCCACCTCCTGAAAATTCACTTACTGCCTGCCATTATAACATCAGCATGTTTCACCCCGGTTCAGCCAGCTTATGGTGCGACTTGCGGGTTGGCTGGATTCTCATCAATTTTAAGAGGCCGGGGATGAGCAATCCCAGGATGGTTGCTCCAAGCAATGGGTCAAAAAGCGGAAGGGTCAAGGTCGGATACGGGTCATAGTACAGGCTCTCGTGGCTTATCCATGGTATGGGTAGCACGCAAATCGCCAGGATGAGCAACGATACCAGCACAGTGAGCACATCTTGCCAGGTCCATCCAGGGTTATGGTAGGTGGTTCGGGTTGATTTTCGGCCCATGTACCATATCCCCCCGATGATCAGGGCAGCCCCTGCCACGAGCAGGCTTGTCCCGTATAATCCTGCACCGCCAAGCTGGATAATCCATCCCAGCGAGAGCAGCACCAGCCCTACAACCATCACCAGGCGGGGAAAATTCCGCTTTTCATCCGCTGAAGGCCTGGTGCTGGCAAACCCCCTGGCAGTCATCGCCTCGGCCAGCTGCATGGCATGCTCGAGGCCGCCCACGAGGAGAGGCATCCACAGCGGGAGCCAATCGCGCAGGGTTCGCATCTGATGGCCGCGGATGGCCTGGGCCTCGCGGATCTTGTGGAATTGCCGAATCGTCGTGGGAATGTAGGTGACCGCAATAGAGGTCACCACGGCCAGCGGGAAAAAAGCCTGCGGAATCAAACTGATCAATTCGCGCACGGTTAAAGCCAGATTTAGCACCACGAAGCTGGCCAGCATACCCGTCAGGATCAAACCATTAATCGCCCCATACACCATGGCTTCCAGGGTCACCGGGCCGCTTAACAGGGGCAAATTGCCGGGGATGGTGAACAGCACTGTTTCGCCGTAATGGGAGGTCAGGGCGTTAAAAACCGTGGAGAGCAGCATGATCCAAAGCGCTAATTTCCACAAGGGGAAGGGATTACGCACATCCCCACCTGCCTGGCGTAAAACCATCCCGACAAAACTGACGCACATCAAGATCAACACCAGGTAAAGCGGGTTGCGCGTTATCGAGAGGATGATGACCGCAGTGACCAGCCAGGCGACCCAGGCCCAAGGTTGCTTCATCGAGTGGATCTCTCTTCCGGTAAACTAGCAGATGGATTTCCATCCGGAGTATAGGTGAATTCAAAGCGTTGGCGGAAGCGACGTAACGAACGCAAGGCTGGCCCACCCAATAGCAACAATAAGAACAGGTTGCCTAGCGCAGCGATGGTGTCCCACACCAGAGAAGTCACCAGGTAAAAAGCCAGGTAGTGCCGCAGGGTGGCCAGGAAACCCAAGCCTGCCGTGAAGGATTGATCCTGTGGGCCAACGATGAATGGCCATTGCCATAGGTTCATCACCGCCCCGTACATGAATCCCCACAAGAGGCCAAAGCCCGCCAGCGCGTATACTTCCAGCTGGCCAGCTCGTTTTGGTCTGCCAGTCATTCGGGCAGTCAGCCTTCTAACGATAGGCCGTAGCAGGATTGCACTCATCCCTACCCACCCGGCGGTGAACATCTGGGCTGGCAGCCAGGGCCCAACACCACCTGTCACGAGCGCTGAAACCAGCATGGTGAGAGCCCCCATCAGGAATCCCACCCGCCCACCAAACACATAACCCACCAGGATGATCAGAAAGAAGATCGGGGTGAAGCCTCCTGGCCCTGGTATGGCAGTCTCGATAAATCGCAGAGCCGAGTTGATCGCTACGAGGATTCCCAACAAGGCGATGAGCTTGGTGTTGACCATCTGACCCTGGGCTTCGAACAGGAGCACCACCAGGCATAAAGCCAGCAGGAAGGTCATCATCAACGGCATCTCGCTCATCCGCAACGTGCCAAAGCCGGTCTGTTGCGATGCCGTAGGTAAGAAGAAGGGATACAACAGCACCAGCAGCCCAGATAGGGTTGCAGTCAGGTAAATAGCGGCACTGGATAAACGCGACTTCATACCGACTCACATTCTCAATAACAAGTATTTTTCGGCTGAAAATTCAATCATTTCCCTCCCCGCCGGATTAAGAACAGAATCAGTAATCCCAATCCGAGCAGAATGACGGCATAGATGATGTAATTAACTGGTACTGCCGGTGAGGGCGGTGGTGCTTCGGTTGCCACCGGTGTAAGCGTTGCCAGGGCTTCGGTGACATTCATTTGAGGCTCTGAGGTATCCGTCGCAGGCACCACGGTCTGAGTGGAAGGTGGTAGTACATACGGCACACCTTCACAGATATTTTGGAAGGTGAGCACGGGAGGTGGGTTCCCGGTGCCCCAGCTCCAGGCATTGATAGCGCCATCCTGCACCTGGCTTTGGTCTGCACCGCTCACCGCATAATCCCAGCCATTGGTCGCCAGCTGCCAATAGGACCAATAATCAGGCATACTCCCGAAGCAATCGGAAGAGGCATTCCCTACCTCACCGATTTTACAAACTGCAGTACCCTGGTTAGGGTTCGTGGCAGTCTCCACCGGTAAGCCTGAGCGTATCAGCAAGTCCAAGCCGGTGATCGTGGTCTCCGTGAAGCTAATACAGGTGGTATATAGCGAGCTGTCACTATAATAAATCACCAACCCAGCACGGTGGGGGACGGGTGCAGCTACGAGATTCGATAAGGGTATACCGGAAAGGCCGATGATGGCCTCGGCAGTGCTGTACGTATTGGCGTAGCTGCCACCGATCGAGCCATCGGGTTTATGCAGGCTTAGCAAGGCATCCAGGGGATTAGCCTGCTGCATGCTCCAGCTTTGCCCACGCACATCCTCCCCAGCAGTGACCAGGGCCTGGATGATCCACCCGGTCGAATCGGCATTGAGTGGGTCGGTATCCCAGGCAGGCTTCCAACCGCCGCTAGGAGCCTGTGAGGCGTGGAAATAAGCAATTGCTTTTTGGATGGCATCTGCCTGGCTGTCGAGATTACGGCTGGCAAGCAGGGCAGTCACCGCCAAGGCAGTTGTGTCAGGGTCTCCCGCTCCCCAACTGCCATCCACAGCCTGTGAACGGATGAGGTAATCGGTGGCAGTGGCAGGGGTGGTTCGCCCAGCCAGGCTCAACCCCAGGATGGACCAGGCTTGGCTCAGGTCACTGGCCTCCCCGCTGCTGAAGCCTCCCTTTGCATCCGTGCTGTACGTGCCTGCATCCGAATGGTAATTTGCCTCCAGCTCGCCTGCCAGGTCCATGCCACCGAAATCGGATGGATCGCCACCTGCCAGTGATACGGCCGTCAGCAAAACTCCAGCCCTTCCTGGAAACAATGATCCCGTGATATCGTGCGTATACGAGATCGCCTGGTTGGCCAGATAGTCCAGCATGGATAGACTATCTGTGGAAAGCACATCGGTGAGGGTTTGCCTGGCAGCGATGAACGCCATCACCGACCGGGCCGTCGTATCGGGGTCGGAGACCTCGCTGAAGCCAGTGATGCCACCATCGGATTGCTGCTGGCTTTGAAGATATGTCAGGCCTGCCTGAATCACATCCGTCTGGCTGGGAGCGACTTGTGCGAAACCAAGTTTTACCTGCACCAGGCATATCACCCCTGCGACTAGCAAAAATCCGGCAATCAATGAGAGCGATAATTTTAAAAATTTTTTCATGGTCGTCTCCATCCCAGTGTTATTCCACTAAAAAAGAAACCCCTGTTGCTTTTCGGACAGGGGTGAAATGCACATCGTTAATTAACGGCATTGTTCACAGTGCCTTCAGGCGAGGTAATGGTGAACCCAACTTGGGCGGGCGACCTGGCTGAGGAGTATCTCCTTTACAGTTGCGTGACAGCGCCGGACTATGAACCTTGAAACCTACCGGCTTCGCCTTTAAGCCATCCCATCCGGGGGATATGGCACCCAAGTGGATAATATTCGATTGTGAAGGTATTTTATACTGCTAAGAAGCGTGCGTCAAGTCTATTCTTGATAATGAAAACGTCTCGATATCCTGTACGAATCAGATTTTGTGAGGATGCTTTCGGCCCACCAGGTCAGCGGCTGCAAAACCAGCTGATAGAGCTGCCCGGTTCATTTCCTCGGTGCCCTTGGGCGCGCGGGCGGCTACTGCCTGGATAATTGCCTGGCGGGATACGACATTCGTCAGGCCCACCAACACACCCAGGGCTACCACATTGGCGGTGATGCTTTTCCCGCTGCTTTCCTGTGCCAGGCGGCTGATAGGCACCTTGATCGCCCGGCTGGAAGGGACACGGCCGACCTTCTCCTGGTCCACGATCAACAGGCCATCTTTTTTGAGGTTCCCGGCATATTTATCGCAAGCTTCCTGGCTCATGGCCACCAGCACATCAGCGATGATCACCTCAGGATGGTCAATTTCCGCTCCAGAAATCACCACTTCAGCCTTGCTGGCACCCCCACGCGCCTCTGGGCCGTAGCTCTGGGTTTGCGTGGCGTTTTTATTGTCAAAGATGGCCGCTGCTTCAGCCAGGATGATGCCTGCTAAAATCATGCCCTGACCACCCTCACCCGCCAGACGGATTTCCATTCGACTACCATGGTTTTTTGTTGCCACAAGTCACCTCCTCACGCCTTAACCCGTTTAGCGGTTTGCTCAGCCTGCACCCGCTGGATCAGCTCTTCGTAAAGCTGGGTGTATTCAGGTTTTTCGATATCGTGGATGACACCACGCACGATTTTCGCCTCACGCTCTTCGGGGGAAAGTTTTTCGGCGGCACTGGCTGAAACACTATTTTCCTTGAGCAGGCGCATCATGTCTACCGGTGAGCCCAGCTTATTCACCCGCCCAAAGGTGGTGTGGCAATAGCTGACAGCTTCCACCAGGCTGAAGCCATTCTTGCGGATAGCCTGTTCGAGGAAGCGATCCAGCTCAACAGCATGATAGACCGTACTGCGTGCTACATAAGTTGCCCCGGCAGCCTTCGCCAGCTCGCAAATCGGCATGGGAGGTTCCACGTTTCCGTACGGAGCTGTAGCAGCTCGAGCACCAATCGGTGTGGTCGGGCTGTACTGCCCACCAGTCATGCCGTAGATGGCATTATTGACCACAATCGCCGTTATGCCGATATTGCGGCGGGCGGCATGAATGAAATGGTTGCCCCCGATCGCCAGGGCATCGCCATCACCCATGATAGTGATCACCTTCATGGCAGGCCGGGCGATTTTTAACCCAGTGGCAAAAGCCAGGGCGCGACCATGCGTGGTGTGAATGGTATTGAAATCCATATAGACCGGCATGCGTCCCGTGCAGCCGATCCCCGATACCAGGGCGACGTCATCTTTTTCGATGCCAATCCGATCTATGGCGCGGATCAGTGCACTCATGACGATGCCGATCCCGCAGCCAGCGCACCATACGTTTGGGAATTTCTTGGTCGGACGTAGATACATATACTCGGTATGTTCAGCGTGTGTTGGCATAATTACCTGTCTTCGATCGCTTCCAGGATCATCTGGGGAGTCACCATTTCACCATTGGCGCGGTTCACCCTCACCACCTTGTTGCGCCCTGCCACCCTTTCCACTTCTAAGGCCAGCTGCCCGAGGTTCATCTCGGGGACGATGATACGCTTGGCGGTGCGTGCTACCCGGCTGATTTCTTCTTCTGCAAATGGCCAGATGGTCAACAAGGTGACCATGCCCACCTTGGTGCGGCGCTGGCGGGCTAGCTTGACGGCATGCCGGGCGCTGCGCGCTGATGCACCATAAGTGACTACGACGGTTTTGTCGGTTGGAGATAAGTCCTCTTCAAAGAGAATGATGTCGTTAAGATTGCGGTCAATCTTGCGGTGAACCCGCTCGATCCAGGGATCAATCTCATCCAGCCGGGTTGTAGGATAGCCCAATACATCATGGAACAAGCCAGTAATATGATATCGATAACCCTCACCAAAATTCGCCATGGGAGGCACATCACTGAGTGAATCCCCGTAAGGTTTGTACCACTCCGGTGGCACATCCGTGGCAATCCGCTCGACCCGTTCAACGCTTTCAAAATCGGGCAGCTCGATTTTCTCGCGCATGTGCCCGACCACCTCATCCAACAACAGGATGACCGGTGTACGGTATTTTTCTGAGTAGTTGAAGGCTTTGACAGTCAGATCGAAGGACTGGCTGACCGATACCGGACTGAGCACGATCATTGGATGGTCGCCATGCGTTCCCCAACGCGCCTGCATGACATCTCCTTGAGAAGCACTGGTCGGCTGCCCAGTACTGGGACCCAGGCGCTGGACATCCACAACAACCACAGGCACTTCGGTCATGGCGGCGTAACCAATATGCTCCTGCATCAATGAAAAGCCTGGTCCTGATGTGGCAGTTAGCGATTTCAAACCACCCACGGAAGCACCGATGCAGGCAGCCAGGCTGGCGATCTCATCTTCCATCTGGATAAATTTTCCGCCCACCTTGGGCAGCTCGCGCGATAACATTTCAGCGATCTCAGTCGACGGAGTGATCGGGTAACCGGCATAGAATTTACACCCTGCCGCAATCGCCCCCCAACCTACAGCTTCATTCCCTTGCATCAATCGAACGGTCAATCCGGCCTCCTTATGGTTCGATCTTCTTGACGATAATCGCCAAATCTGGGCAGTGCGTGTCACACCAATGGCAGGCAGTGCATTTTTCAGGGTAGACCACCACCGGATGATCATCGTCATCAAGCGCCAGTACCCCGGTTGGACAAAAAGCCACACAAATACCACACCCCTTACACCAGTTGGCGAACACCGTAACATGACCACGTGGCCCTTTTTTGGCTGTGGGCTTTACTTCGGCTATGGATTCTTCTGCCTTTGAGGGATCACTCATCGAATTTCATCCTCACCCAAACTGAAAAAATTAGACTCAACTTATCCAATCATTATACTTTTCGGAACATCGCATGTTAACCGATAAACAGCTAATCTTTCCAGTGAATATCATCACATTAACTGCGTGAGGTCACCTGATTTCTGAACGAGAATTATCCCAGACATTTTTTTATTAATCTCATGTTAAAATGGTAATTCCAGATTAACCTGATCCTTATGGCGATTGAAGCGCGGAATATTATAAACAGCCGATATGGCTTAAATATCGCTTATTTTATTGGCAGATATCTGCCTGCCTGGATGGGGCGCGGCATCGCTTCATTCGCGGCAGACCAACTGTCATCACGCAAGGATTGGCCGATGGTGCGGGCTGCCCGTTTAAATCAGTGGGTAGTGCGGGGTGAGCAGCTTTCAGCTCGCCTCCTGGATGAGGCTGTGAGGGATAACTTCCGCAGCACGGCGCATTCGATTTTCGACCTGTACCATAACATTAATAACCCCGATATATTCCGTAAAATCATTAATGTCGATCCAATTGCTGAACAATTCGTCCAGCGACCCGAATTTACCGAGCGTGGTCTGGTAATCTCTGCAGTGCATCTAAGCAGCTTTGATTTCATTGGTCAGGCTGCGGGTACTGTTGGGGTAAAAGCCATGTTCCTGGTCTTACCCGACCTGAACCCGGGCTATCAGAAACAGCTGGAGATGCGCCGCGAAAAGGGTATGAACATCCATCCCACGACCCCGGGGGTAATTAAACAGGCAGTCAAGTATCTGCGGGAGGGTGGCGTGGTGATGACCGGGATCGACCGACCGGATGAGAGTTACCCTTATCGCCCATGCTTCTTTGGGCGACCGGCAGCTCTGCCTGTGCATCATGTATTCCTGGCCCTTAAAGCCCAGGTGCCAGTTCTCGTCGCAGGGGTCGTCTGGCAACCGGACAAGCGCTACCACTTCCTATTCTCCGACCCTATCGAGATGGAGCCCCATCCTGACCGCCAGGCGGAGATTATCCTTAATGCCGAAAAGATCTTGCGTGTGGCGGAGGGCTACATCCGTCAATACCCCAACCAATGGGCAATGACCTTCCCAGTCTGGCCGGGTATCATGGATCAGGTTCCTGAATGAAAATATCACGGGAGGGAAAACATGAGTGAAATCAAGGATCATAAGCGGGTAAATGACATCCTTTTAGGACCGCTTGAACGCCCTGCCCTTCAGTGGCTGGCAGCCCATTTGCCCGCCTGGGCAACACCCGACCTGATGACTGTGATTGGCATCATTGGAGCGTTGATCATCACCCTGGGGTATGGATTAAGCCGCTATAATCCTGCATTTTTATGGCTGGCCACGTTTGGTTTTATCGTCAACTGGTTTGGAGACAGCCTGGATGGTACCCTGGCACGCTACCGCCATATTGAGCGTCCAAAATATGGCTTCTTTATCGACCATGTCACCGACTGCCTTACCGAGATCATCATCATCCTGGGTCTGGGTTTGACTTTCTACATCAGCTTTTCGGTGGCGGCCATGTGCTGCATCGCTTATATTTCAATGTCGGTGCTGGTCTACGTCCGCATGAATGTGATGGGTGAATTCAAGATCTCATACGGCAAGCTGGGGCCCACCGAAGTAAGGGTGCTGGCTATCCTGCTCAATACAGCCATGTTCATCTTCGGTGTGTATAAAATCAACTTCTCGTTGGGCGGTGTTACAGCTGCCATCAGCCCGTATGACCTGGTTGTGGCAATTATCGCTCTGCTATTGATCTACTTCTTCGGTGAAACGAGCTTTAAACAGGCTGTAGCCTTGCGAAATTTACACGAGTGAAGATGTCTGCTTCGGCAGATCCCTGCAGCGTTCAAACAACTCTCCAGCAAGGATTACTTTATCTTCTGTCCATGCCTTGCCTACGATCTGCAACCCGATAGGCAGCCCACTTTTCGACCAACCGCAAAGCAGTGAGAGGGCAGGCAAGCCAGTCAGGTTGAATGGAGCGGTAAAGCGCGTCAGCAAGCGGGCACGTTCCAGCGCATCCGCTGAACCGCGCCTGGGTGCGGTGATCGGCACGGTTGGTGTGAGCAGCAGGTCAAACTCGTTAAAGAATTGGTCGAACTGGTGTCGCAGGACGGTCTGCAGGCGGCGGGCTTCTGCATATTCAATGGCTCTGAAAGATGCCCCGGTTTGGAGGCGCTTGAGTACATCGCTACCAAATCCTTGAGGCTGCTCAACCAGGCGCTGGTAATGAAAAGCAGCAGCATCAGCAGGAGTCATCAGACCATTGGCTATGGCTGCCTCGCGTGCCTCTGATAATGCCACTTCATCAACGCGAGCTCCAAGATTTTCAAATATTGTCACTGATTGTTGGATGGCTTCGTGCACCTCTGGGTCAATAATTTCAGGATCGGTGAAATAATCGTTGTTTGCCAGGGCAATCCGCCAGCCTTGAATGCCGTTATCCGGTATGCTCAGATAATCCACCACCGGTTGGTCGACTGACCAGGCATCCTGCGGGTCATAGCCTGCGATGGCATTTAGTAAGATGGCGACATCACGCACGCAGCGCGCCATAGGTCCGGCGTGGTCCAGGTTCCAACTTAATGGAATAACGCCGCGCAGGCTCACCCTGCCATACGTCGGCTTAAGGCCAACCACCCCACAACATGCCGAAGGGATGCGGATGGACCCACCAGTGTCACTGCCCACCGCACCCATGCATAGTCCAGCAGCCAGGGCAGCAGCGTTCCCACCCGATGAGCCCCCCGAGATGCACTTCAGGTCCCAGGGATTACAGCAATCACCATAATGAGGGTTTTCGTTCGTCACACCCAGGGCAATTTCGTGCATATTGAGCTTCCCCACTAACACACAACCGGCCCCTTTAAGCTTCTGCACCACGGCAGCATCAGCTTTAGGGAAGTATTCCGAAAAAAAAGTCGATCCTGCGGTTGTGCGGATGCCCTCGGTTTCAAAGAGATCTTTCAACCCCAGCGGAATGCCATGCAGAGGTCCCTTATATATTCCATTGATAATTTCCTGCTCCGCCAGGCGCGCTTGCTGTAAGGCTAGCTCTGGAGTGACGGTGATGAATGCATTCACCTTATCATTGAATAATTCGATGCGCTCGATATGGGCTTTCGTCAGCTCGACTGGTGATATTTCTTTATGCTCAAGCAACGCTGCGGCTTGATTTAACGTCAACGATGTTAACTCCATATCTTCTCCCATTTGCTTGGTATTAAAATTTTATTCTCGTCTACTTAACTGCCACCACCCCGAAAGCTCGCGGGGCGCGCCGCACCTGTCTGAAGCCCACTTGTTCCAGCCTGCGCATCACGCCTGCGGTGATGTTCCTCCCCGATTTACTTTCAGGATCACCAACATAATGAAATAACTGGCTGCGGTTACGCATCACCCGATACAGCTCATGGTAAAACTCGCCTGAATACAGGTCCCCTGCCAGGCTGAAGACTGGCGGATCATGAATCACACGGGTGAAGCTCGCATCCGGGAAGGTGCTCACCACATCAAAGCTGTCACCCATGAGCTGGGTAATTTTTGGGTTATTGAACAAAATCTGAGACCAGGGGTTTCGGAGGCAAACCTCTAAAGCCGCGGGGTCCAGCTCGATTGTTGTGACGTGTTCTGCAGTCCTGGCAGCTTCAATGGCGGTGTATCCCAGACCGGTGGCTGTATCCAGAACCTGCCCGACCAGGGGCTTGATCGCTCGAATTTTCTCCAGTGTATCCCGGTGTGGATCGGTGCCCTTGATGCGATGCATGGGGATGCCCGAGACCAACATGGTGGGCGCTCCGGAAGTGGGGTACAGGCTGTACACCCGCTCGGTCTCCTCGGAATAGAATTGGATCGGTTGGGCATGGCTATCTTCGATAAAAAAACAGCTGGATTCCGATCCGGCGATAATATTTAACTGGTCCCACGACAGGATATCGTCCTGTGGCAGTTGGAGACCTTTCTCATTAATGGGTAATTCAATGGTGCTGATCCCCAAATCCAGGGACACATTTACATGGGTAGCCCCTTCAGCCTTTGCATCGAGTGCCATCTTTGCCTGGTAGAAAGACAGGACTACCATCATGAAATCCTTTTTATCTGCCTGCTAAGCAATCACGAAGTGCTGTGATTGTGTTATTGGTATCCCGATGCAAGATAGCACATAAGCCTTCTTTACGGGCGGCTTCGATATTCTCTAGCATGTCATCTATAAATACAGTTTCCGATGGTTGGACTCCCAGGCGTTTAACAGCAAGATGAAAGATGCCCGGGTCTGGCTTGATCATCTTCACCTCGGCTGAAATGATCAGCTGATCAAACAACCCATCGATGCCCCATCGCTCATGCATGGTTTGGCGCAGGTTATCCCAGGCGTTACTAAGCAACCCCACCTTATAATGAGGATGAAGCTCCCGGATAAATTTCAAGAGCTCCCAATTGACATCATCGGCAGACCAGTATTTCTCCAGGAAAGCAGGCATCGCTTCACGGGTAAGATGGAGAGCTTCCCTGACCGATTCCCAGTGCTCATCCACGCTGATCTCGCCCTTGGATGCTCGCTGGGCAGAAACGCTCGAGAATACCAGCTCATCCAACCTTGCAAGGGTCACACCTAATTCCTGAGCTAGCTCCTGGCGTGGGCGGTCATCCACCATGCGCACCAGCACGCCCCCAAAATCGAAAATGACAGCCTGGATTTTTGCCATGGATTGTTTCAAGACTCTACAAGAAGAGTAGCAAGGTCTTGCTGCACTTGGCGTGCATCCCTGAAGCGAATGCCACACAGACCAACCTGTATTGCTGCATCTATGTTTGTTTGGGCATCATCCACAAAGACTGCCTCACTCGCCTTAACCCCAAGTCGATCCAGCACCAGCTGGTATATCTGCGCATCGGGCTTGACCATCCCAACCTCACCGGAGATGACCATCGTATCAAAAGCGTCCTCGATATGCCACGTCTTTACGATCTGTTTCCGTAAATCATTGGCTGCGTTACTGAGAAGGGCGGTTTTAAAACCCCGGTGCAGGTCGCGGATATAATCGACAAGGTCGTTGTCCAGGGCATCTTCGGCAAAGAAAATGTCGATCGCCTCATTGAATTTTTCTGGTGAGAGGTTGAGCACCGATCGTACGTATTCGAGGTGTTGCTTAATGCTGATTTCACCTCGTTGTGCTTTGCTGCCTGATTCACCCCAGAAAATCAGCTCCTCCAGCTCAGACCGGCTCATCCCAAGGCGTGCTGCCAGGTGCTCCCGCTGCGCGAAATCGGTGGTGCGCAACAGCACTCCGCCGAGATCGAAGATGATGGCTTTGATCGGCATGCCAGCAAGTATAACATCTGATAAAAACCGTATGCAAACAAAAGAGCACGAAAAACGAATGCTGGGGATACGCCTTGTAACCGTTGCCAGCTCCTCCTACCTTATAATTTTGCAAACTTCCTTCTGTCATCTTTGCTTGACATCCGCTTAACCCACGATGTATACTTACGCCTTACAGCAATCCTCTCAATGATTCTTCATAAATTTTGAATTTTAAGGAGCATATCATGTCCCCCTTCTCTCGCATGCCACGCTATGATATTCGTAATGATGGCGCTGGTCCCTATGCTATCTTTTATTGCGATATGTGCGGGCGCGAATTCCGCAGCCAACCTGATTATGTCAATACGGTGAAGCAGGATATCGGCAAGTCTGCCCTGGGCGGATTCTTGCGAAAGGTACCCCTGGTCGGAGACGCTGTTGCAGAAAACGTAGTCGGGGAAGACCCGCGCTACAGCTATAAGATGAGCCCTGCCCAGCTGGAATCTGCCTGGAAACAATGCCAGGTGCATTTTGGTGAGTGCCCTACCTGCAATCGCATCGTCTGCCTATCAGATTTCGATGCACAGAGCGGCTTCTGCCAGGAAGATAGCCCCCGTACAGAGGAAATATCTGAAGCGCGGGGCGCCCAGGCTGGAGCTGCGATCAAAGGCTTTGCCACGGCCTTTGGTCTGGGTGGAGCACTCGAAGGCATTGGTAAAACCGTTGAAGCTGCGGGTAGGGCCAGTGCTCAAATGGCCGTGTGTCCCAACGACGGCACCCTGGCAGCCCCAGGAACCAAATTCTGCCCCGAGTGCGGCTCACCCATGACCCAACCGGTAGCCACCACTTGCCCGAAATGCGGTGCTGATACTCACGGTGCCAAGTTTTGCCCTAACTGTGGTAATAAAATGGAGCAAGCCCCTACCCACTGCCCAAATTGCGGGGCCGAGACGAAGGGTGCTAAATTCTGTCCAGAATGCGGGACAAAATTAGGCTAGCATTATTGATAATGAAAGGGCAGGCTGAACAAGTCTGCCCTTTTCTGTTTAACCTGCTTTTAAGTGCCTCTTGCGCTGCAGGTAGGTGAGCACTGTGCTGACATACGCAGCATGACTCCAGGTAAGCGGGCTGACTGATACCGGCTGGTCAGTGTATGGGTCAACCTGCTCAGCCAATATTCCACTGGGCAAGGCATGCCCTGCCACCCACTCCAGGAGCTCAAGGGCAGGCTGTAGCTCATCTGGTTTTGTGGCAACCAGCGACAGCCACTCCGCCAGCCATAATGTGCAGATGAACCAGGGATTGCCTGGCACATTGCCGATATCCTGGCTGACCTGGTGGTAATGGTCATTGGTATAACGCGCCACACCTCCCACACTCGTCTTCACCCACAGCTGGTCGCGGATGGCCTGCATGGTAGGCAGGATCTTTGGGTCATCCGCCTTATACATGCCAAACTGCCATAACCCAACCAGGCTGGCATCGAGTGTCTCGTCGATCTGCCACTCGCCCTTTTCATTCACATTGACCATGCGAACAAAGCGTTTCAAGGCAGGTTGCCAAAGGTGTGCCTCTGTGCCAGCTTTGATCTCCCGGGCTGCCTGGTGGTAATGGTTAGCACGCTCGATCTCACCGAAAGCCTCAGCAAAACGCGCCGCAGCAGTCAAGCCACCCCAGGTGGCTGCCACCGTCCAGCTAAGAATGCCCAGGCGCTCCTCCCAGAGGTCATAACTCGCTAAGGGTAACCCAGCGTGTGGATCTCGAAAACTTGCCATGAAATCTGCCAGGGGACAAATCAACGTTCGGTACAACGGCTTAATAAAAGCCACATCCCCGTAACGTGAGAAATGCTCCCACAATGCCCATAACACCAGGGCAGTTTCATCCTCCTGTATAGGCAGGTTCTTAGCACCGTCCACTGCCCAGGGTAACCAGCTGGAGGCCAGCGAGCCATCCGGGTTATATTTATGCAGCATGTAACCTTCGCGGCTGTGCACCTGGTCGCAGAACTGGAAGAAAGCCCTTGGAAGATCGAGGTAACCCGCCTTATTCAAGGCGTGTGCTACCAGCGCGCCATCACGCGACCACATGTAGCTGTAAGTGTCGCGCACATCGGAGGAGATATCTGAATCGTTGGCAGCGATGATGGCACCTCCTTCATCTACCTGGGTCCGAATGGTAAGCAGGCTGCGTTCATATTGGTCTTTCACCTTCTCGGGTAGGCCACTCAGCTCCGGTAGATGCACCTGTAGCCACAGGCGCCAGAAGGCCACGGTCCGGTCAATAAAAAATTGGGGACCGCGCTGGCGAACCATGCGATTAAGAATCGTCACCGCCTCGAAATTCTTTCCCACTGCCATCCAATAATAAAGCATTTTTTTCTGCCCACCCTTGACCTGCAGGTTGAAGCCGACCGTTGAGTCGACTGAGCCATGGGCTACCACGCCGCAGGCCAGCTCACCATCTTCTGCATCCTTCCAGGTGCCTTGGAGGTTGCGGATTTCCTTCAATCCACAAGCCCACTGGTGGACCCCCACCAAAATACCCGGGAATGTCTCCAGTGATGGCTCCCAACCTGGCCTGGGCTGCCCCTCCCCGGTCAATACAGCACCATTCATCATGAACCAGTACTTATCTTTGTAATGAAAGATTGCCCGCCGCTCCGGTTCATAATAGGCGGTATCACCAATATCGTTTCCGGCGATGTGAAAATCATGGTGGAAGAATACCCGGATCTCACGCTCTTCAGGCTGCAGGTTTTCGATTTCCATACGCCTGATTAAAAGGTCTTCGTGAAAATCCACCATATCGGCACATTCGAGCCTCACCCGCAGGTTTGGGTGTTCCATCACCACTGCGCTCACCAGGGTTTCTGGTTGATATTTAATGCTCCGCTGCCAGCGTGCATCGTCAAACCAGCAGAACTGGCCATCCACCCACACACCGGTCCGGAAGGGATGCCCCAAAGCATGGTTTTCCTGCCCAACATGCGGCCAGTAGAGATCACGTATTTGATAAGTTTGGTCAAAAGCTACCAGCAATGAGCCATTTCCGAGCGGTAAATCTCTGGGCATAATTTCCTCCTTCTCGCCTTACTTGATTATAAGGGTAACCTCTATAGCATCATATTAATGGATTAATAACCCGCCGTCATTCCCTGCCACTTCAAACAATCTGATGGCATCTAAGGGATAGAGAGGAACCCAAATGAGCGACCTGATTGAATTCCGAAAGATGAAAGATGATTTATTCGCCAATGATGGACAAAGCCCGCTTACACCAGGACAAAAAAAGAGCTTCAAAGGCCTCAAGTATTTCCCGCCTAATCCAAGCCTTGATTTGGAAGTGACGGTGGAAGAATACCCGGATAAGCAGCAGATCAAGATGCAAACCACCACGGGTGAGATCCAGGAATATGAACGCTATGGAAAGTTCAATTTTATTGTTGAAGGTCAGCCTGCTGAACTGACCATTTATCGCAGCGAGGATGGCTATTTTCTCCCTTTTGTGGACAGCCTGGCAAGCCGCGAGACCTACCCCGCTGGCCGTTACCTCGAGCCTGTGCCGCTGAACAGCCACCGCTTTAAAGTGGATTTCAATATGGCATATAACCCTTATTGTGCCTATAACGATTATTGGTCTTGCCCACTCACACCCTTCGAAAACCACCTCAAAGTGCCTATCCGTGCCGGGGAAAAGCTTTTCCATTAAATAATTATGCAAAAGGGGCTGCCCATCTATTTGACAACCCCTCTTTGCATTCGTGATGGCCGTCGAAAAAACTGACCTTCGATCGATCAAACATTTAATGGTTTTCGGTAGATCGTCCCGTTTTTGACTACCTGGTAGCCCATAAATTTATAAAGATTTAATGCTCCAGAGGTGTTCTGTGTATCCACGCCTAAAGCAGCTTCTAGCATGCCGCGTTCCTTTAGAGCCTTTAAGCTAAGTGCAATCAAGGCTTTTGCCAAACCTTGCTTGCGCCATGGCCGGCGCACGCATATATTTTCAGTATAGCCTCGCAGCCGACCATACATCTCGTTTTCATCTTTATTGATAAAGCTCAGCACCATCCCGGCAATCTGGTCTCCCTGCCAGGCCACCCTCCACAAGCTTGGGTCGAAATCTGGGTCACTCATCATCTGCTCGTATTCCTCCCACGGGTCGGGGATGTAGCCCCAGTGGTCTTGGAAGGCCTCGTTGGAAGCCTCCCAGATCAAGCGCATATGGTCAGGTGTGGCAAGTCGAACCTCCATACCCACCGGTAGGGGCAGATCAGGGATATTCTCCAGGTTAGGACGTACCATCTCAAAGGTGTAGCGTGCCGGCTTATAACCCCGCCTTTTGAGCAGGTTGATACGGTCAACTTCAGTGCAGCTGACAAAGTTTTCCAGGATGCATGGAGCATCACTGGGTAGGCTGCCCGAGTCTTTAAGCTGGCACGCGATCTGGCCCAAACGTTCCTCATTAAAACGGAGCAAGGTGCTTCCGATACCCTTCCTACGCCACTTGGGGATGACATTGCCAAAGTGAAAACCCACCCAGGTTCTGCTGCCATCGACTTCCCACCATACACGGCTATACGCAATCACCATCCCGTTTACTTCAACAAAAAGCGCGTCTTGGTATGGATCGCAATTGTGCAAGTGAGTATAGGTATTGATCACATCCTCCAGCTTTTCTGAACGCTCCAGCCCATCGGCTTCACCACAGCCGTGGATGACCTTCAGGATATTTGGGTATTCCCCTTCGCCACTAAATCCTCGCAGGGATAACCCTGCGATATCTGAGATTCGTGGGTCAACATATGATTCAATAAATGCTGTATTGGTATTCATCGTTTTTCCTTAAACAATCAAATCACACTATTTTTGTTAAGCTCAGCAGTATTTGGGTTACTCACCCATTTCTATCCCGGGATCATCGGTTCTCATATCGGGAACTATCTGCCCATTCGGAGGCAGCTTGAACTTGAACCATGCTGGGATGACACTGACTAAAGCCGCCAGTCCAGTCACATAAAACGGCACTTTTGGACTGTATTTTTCCCATAGCTTGGCACCTACCCAGGGGGCCGGGAGGGATACCAAACCCAGGCTGGTACCGAACAAGCCAAAGGCAGTGCCTCGCAGCTTTTCAGGCACAGCTTTGCTGATCAGCGAGTTATAGGCAGGTGACATCATCCCTGCACCCAACCCGAATAAGGCCCATACCAGTGCGTAGCCCCAGAACCCTGCTGCCTTCATAAAAGTAAACATGGCAATAAACTCGGTCAGGAAACCGATCACGATACCCACTCGTTCACCTTTTCGGTCAGCCAACCAGCCAGCGGGCATGGTGACGGTCATCATGCACATACTGAAGATAGATCCCAGCCAGCCGATCTGCTGGAAGGTCATTCCACCAATCTGCTCCAGGTAGACCGGCATCAGGTTACCCGAGAGTGAGTAGGCGATATCGCGCACCCCATCGGTGATCAACACCCAGGTAATCAGCCCACCGCTCAACAGCAGGGTGGTCATCGTGCCCAGGTTGGTTTTCAGGTTTCCAAAAGATAACCTTTGCGGGTGGGCTTCCTCGCCTTTTGCAGCCGTGCGGGCCATGCTGACCCGGATGATGGTGGCGAAGAAATATAAGACCCAGGCACAAGCCAGCATGATACGGAAGCCATATCTATCAGCCAGGTATCCACCCAGCGGAGGTCCCACCACACCAACGATCATAAAAAGTGTATCCGTGATGCCAAACACCTTGGCCCGATTCTTTTCTTCCGATTGTTCAGCAATAAAAGCGCTGAAACTTGGGCCGATCAGCGAGCGCGTTACCGCACTGAAAAACATGCTGCTCATCACCCACTGCCAGGTGGGTGCAAAGATTATCCCAACGTAGGTCAGGTTACCCGCGACACTTCCCCAGGCAATACTGCGTAATCTGCCAAGCGAATCGGACACCCAGCCACCCAGGATCTGTACCACCAGGGGGATGACCTGCGAGATGGTGAAGAACAACCCGATCTGCACTACCGAGGCATTCAGCTCCTTCAGGTAGAGCGGGAGCAACATACCATACATTTCACCGCCGATATTGGCCAGGATCATGGCCAGCAAGAACATCAGCAGCGTACCATTGACCAACGGCTCGGCTTTTACAGAGCCTTTCGCAATGTCCATAATAAACTTCCTTTATTACATACCATCTGGTTCATGCTAATATTCCTAATGCAACAGTCTTGCTATGAGGAGGGCTTGACTGCCCTGGTGGCGATATACCCAGGCATGAATTTCCCCAGCGGAGAATTCTGCCCATCTTCGTATATGTCCAACAGCCTGAAACCTGCCTGTAGCTGCCCACCGATCTGCTCTTCCAGGCTGTGGCTGAACTCCAATGGACTGTCTTCTCCGAACTCGCGCTGGCGTTGCTCTTCAGTCAGCCTGGTGGCATCATATGGAAGCGAGTACTTCACTTCGAAAACGCCTTGCTCTGCTTTGGGGAAATCGAAGATGAAATTACATGGGTTATCGAAACCAGCCAGCAGGACACCTCCCTTGCGCAAGACACGGAAAGCTTCCCGCCACACTGGCAACACCTCCGGGCAGAAGACGTTCGATACCGGGTGTAAGATAAGGTCAAAGCATTCATTTCCAAACGCTGAAAGGTCGCGCATATCGCCTTCTACGGTTACAAGCTTCAATCCCTCCCGCCGGGCGACCATACGGTCTTGTTCCAGCTGCCGGGGTGAAAGGTCGAAGACAGTCACGTTTGCACCCAGTGAAGCAAAGATCGGTCCCTGCTGACCACCCCCGGAAGCCAGGCAGAGGATATCCAGGCCGCGCAGATCATCCGGGAACCAGCGGCGCGGTACAGGTTTTTGTTCGGTCAGTAAAACCGACCATTCGCCTTGCCGAGCCGCGGCGATGATCTCTGGGCTGCAGGGGATCGTCCAGGGATTGCCCAGTTCCACCTGCTTATCCCATCGTTTTCGATTGATTGAACTTACATCCATTTCAAACATCCTTTTCATAAGTTCCCAGGTGGTAAACCACCTGAAAACCCAGTGATTCATAAAACTTGATCGCAGTTGGGTTATCCTCATAAGTTGAGACAATGGCTTGCTTCATGCCATACGCTTGCAACCTGCGCAGCCCTTCCTGCATGACTGCCCTTCCCAGCCCTTTACGCTGAAAATTGGGGTGCGTCCCCACCGGCTCAAACAGGCCCACGAGGTTCTCCGCATCCAGCCAGATAATGCCAAATGCGCCTACCTGTCCATCCTGTGCGACTGCGACGATATCGTGGTCTCGGTCATACACGGGCGATCGCATGAAGCTCCTGAATCGCCCCTCGTAGTGTTCGAAAGGTGCCAGCGAAGCGAACGCCCCATACTGGGCGCGAGCCCGGGCGTTCACTTCAGGCTCTCCCATGCAGCTGCGAACATCGAAACCGACCGGCGTATCCAGGGTCTGGAGCACGTTATCCAGGTTGCACGTCAGGTGAACCATGCCACGTTTCCGGCTAAAGCCATGCTCCATAAAGTACCTATCCATCACTTCATCATCATGCCTGATCCACAGGCAGTAGATGGTTGGCTTGCCTTTTTCTTGGGCTATCATTGTCGCCTTCTGCTCAGCCCAGGTATACATATTCATAGTGAGTGGGCTGCCGCGCAGCTCAGGTTGTACGTAGACGTCAAAACCCACCCAATCCGTGCTTAAAAACGCCCAACCAAGCAATCTAGCGGGTTGCTGCGGGTCATCCCACAGGTAGATATCCTTCCAGAAATCCGCTTCCAAGGGCGGGTAGTACAACCACCAACGCAGATCACCGGTATGTATATAGTAGGTACCATTACCAGCTTTACGCCCGCTGGTCAGCAGGTCTATCATTGCCTGCAGGTCATGTTCATCCAGGTAGGGTCGTGGCTCACTCATGATTTTTCAACCAGCTTTTCCCATTCACCGGTTAGCTTCTCCAACTCTGCCTGGGCCTTTGCATATTGCCAGCTCAAGGCATTTACGGTTTCAAAACCCCTTGAGCCGGTTGCCTGGTGCAGCTCTTGCGATAGATGCTGCACCGCCTGCTCCTGCTCACGGATGCGCAATTCCAGCCTTTCCAGGGCTTGCTGGACGCGGCGTGTCTCCTGGCTGTTATCCCGCACCAGAGGCCTGGAGGGCAGGATCATGTGCCTGGCTTGCCCTGCGGATGCTGCCCGGTGTAGCACAAATTCGCGGTAGGTGCCCTCGAAGATTTGCAGGCTGCCATCATGCAGCTCCCAGATCTGGGTGGCGAGTTGGTCGATCAGATATCGGTCGTGAGACACCAGCAGGATCGTACCCTGATAATCCTGCAATACCTGCTGCAAGACCTCGCGGGCAGGTAAATCGAGATGGTTGGTGGGTTCGTCCAACAGCAGGACGTTAGCCCCTCGCAAGGCTAGGATAGCCAATGCCAGCCGGCCGCGTTCCCCGCCGCTCAAGGCACTGACCAGCTTGAAGACATCATCACCACGAAACAAATACTGAGCCAGGTAACTACGGGCAGCTTCAGGGTCCATCTGCCGCTGGCTGAGCAGCTCATCCAGCACCGTGTTCTGCGGACCCAGCTCATCATGAGCCTGTGCAAAGTAACCAATATCCAGGCTGGCGCCCAGGCCAACTTCACCGCCCAGAGTATCCACCTGACCGAGTAGCGTCTTCAGGAATGTGGTTTTACCACTTCCGTTCGGCCCAATCAGGGCTGCGCACTCCCCCCGCCTGAGTTCCAGCTGCCCAACCGTGAACAACACCTTGCCCGGGTAGCCTATCCTGGCAGATCTGGCGCGCAGGATGATATTGCTACTATCCTTGACCGGCGCAAGGCGCGGCCGGATATGGGGTGGCCTGGCTGGCATGGATAGGGCATTTACCTTGCGGATGGCCTCAATCACATCCAATGGCTTATCCGCCCGCAAGTCAAGCTCATGCCAATCTTTTCCACTACGCAGCACCATGATCCCGTAAGTCTCCACCGCCATCAGCTCTCGCGTCACTTTCCGCAGCATCCCCAGGGCACGGGCATGCGTACTGGCACGGACCCAGTTACGCTGTATGAAATCCACTTCATTCTGTAAGCGTTCTTTCTCTTCTTCAAAAACACGCTCGGCATATTCCCAGCGGGCATCACGCTGTAACAGATAGCTGCTGTAATTCCCAGAATATTCCTCAATGCCCGCGGGACCCATCTCCCAGATTGAATCAACCGCGTTATCCAGGAAATAGCGGTCGTGGCTGGCTACCAGCACGGCCCCATCCCAAACCTTTAAAGTATGCTCGAGCCACTCAATAGCTTCCGCATCCAGGTGATTGGTGGGCTCATCCAGCATCAGCAAGGCAGGCCTTTCCAGCAGCAGGCGGGCTAAAAGCAGGCGTGTCTTTTGACCCCCACTCAAGTGGTCAAGGGGCATATCCCACGTTTGTCTGCTCAAGCCAAGCCCCTGCAGGGTCTGTTGGATGCGCAAATCATAATCGTAACCTCCGGCATGCTCAAAGGCTGCCTGCAGGTCACCGTAGCTCTCCAACATCTCCTCTGTATAGCAACCCCCAGCCATTTGAGCTTCCAACCTGTGCAGGCGTTCTTGCTGTTCACGCAAGCCTGAGAAAACGGTCAGCATTTCTGCATAGACGGTGTTCTCATCCCTGGCAAAAGCATCGCTGGCTTCCTGGCGCAAGTATCCCAAACGCTTACCCCGGGCAATATGAATTCTTCCCGTAGTCGGTTGGTTCAACCCAGCCAGGATCATCATCAACGAGGTTTTCCCAATCCCGTTTGGCCCGATCAAGCCAATTTTGCTATCATTGGCAATGGTGACCGTAATGCCGCGGAACAGGTCAAATGCCCCGAACGATAAACCGATGTTTTGTGCAGATAATATCGACATATTTCCACTTCATTATTGCCAGGGTGATTAACCCACAGCAATCTCCTTCTTGTTTACGTGCGCCTGTTCGCCCCTACCCTAACTATCGAGATGTTGGATTGAAGGGTAATCCTCACCCCAACCATTCGAAGACCAGGTGAACAAGGTTTTATCCATTGCGGTGCAGCTTCCCTGCCCGCTTGGCATAACGCTCCGCCAGGCCAAAGACCCACAGGCCGACGGGGATGGCTATGACACCCATCAACAAGGTTGGCCAGATATATTGCCACAGTTGCATAGTGGGAGTGCCTTCCAGCAATGCTTTGCGCGTGCCGTCCAACACATAGGTTGCCGGGCTGTATACTGCCAGTTTCTGCAGAGAACTCGGGAGGACTTCCACCGGGTAGTACACCCCTGATACCAGCAGGAGTACGGCAATGATCACGTGCGTCATCTGTGAGCCGCGCTCAGGAAAGAGCAACGGCAGCACGCTACCCATCACGCCCACACCGATGAATGACAGGCTGCCTGCCAGCAACATCACGGTGGCGCCTGCCAGGTTGGCATGGCTCAGGTCGATCTTGAACAAGGCCACAGTCACAGCCAGGATAATCCCGGTCGAGAACATGCTATAAATCACTGCCCACAACGTTTGCCCTGCCATATGGGTGATACGCCGGATAGGAGCCATCAGGGTATATTCGATGGTGCCTTCCCAACGTTCCATCCCAATCACATCGGTGATCCAGTAAAAGATCAGTGACAGGTAACGCCATACCAATGTGCCCACTACCAGGTACAGCACCAGGTAGCGTCCATCTGTTACGGAGGTGCCACCGATCTTCTCCATGCCCAGCCCAATGAAGCTCACCGACAGGCTGTTAGCAATGGAATAGACGATCCATACCAGCTCCCATGACCAGTAGCGCTTCACCAGGTTGGCATTGCGTTCCATGAACGCGTAAGTTGCTCTAAATTCATTAACAATCGTACTCATTTCAATTACTCCAAAAACTAGGCGGTATTCAGTGCAAACCATTCTTCGCGCAGGATACCCATAAAAATCAAATCCCAACGACGTCCTTCCCGCCACAAGAATTCCCGAGCTCGTCCTTCGTGAATAAACCCGGCTTTCTCGTAAGAACGGACAGCGCGAGGGTTATATTCGAAGGTGGTAAGGGCCACCCTTCTCAAGTTAAGCTCACGGAAGCCATACCTTAATATCACCTGCATGGCATCCGTGCCATAACCCTTACTCCAGTACTCACGCTCTCCAATGCCGATACCTACAAAAGCTTCACCGTGAGCATATATATCGCCATCCAGGCCAACAAAACCGATGAAACGATCATCTTCCAGGGTGCAGATGGAGAAGAAATAACCAGGAATGGGTTCTTTCTCCTGGTCCTTCTGGATCCAGTCAGAGATCTTTTTGGCTGAGAACAGGTTCGTCGGTTCAGAAGCTAACAAGCGCCACCATTCTGAATCAGTGTTCCAATGAGCTACAGCCTCAGCTTCCTCTTTCGGATCCTGAGCAGTTATTTTCACCAATCTACCACGAAGCATGTCCGTATCCATAAACCACCTGTGTTTCTTCCGCCCATCCAATCTCAAGCCGAATATTCATTAGCTGGTCAGGATACCCTTTGCCAGCCATTCTTCTCGAAAAATGCCCATAAACAAGAAGTCCCAGCGTTTTCCATCCCGGTGGATGTATTCACGCTTGCACCCTTCATATACAAACCCGGCTTTTTCATAAGAGCTTATGGCACGGGTGTTGTATTCGAAGACACCCAGGCTTACCCTGCGAAGGTTTAACTCGTTGAAGGCATAGCGTAACATGATGCGCATGGCATCTGTCCCATAGCCCTGATTCCAGGCGTGGCGCTCTCCCAGGGCGATGGCTACATGGGCATCACCGTGATGGAGGAAAAGCTCAAAAAGGCCAATGAAACCGATCAGATCATCACCTTTCAGGGTTCGGATGGCATACATGCAGCCGTCCACCAAAGGACGTTCCAGGTCTTTTTCAAGCCACTCCTGCCATTTCTTGGCAGAGAAGTTCCTGGGTGGCTCGGTATCCAGCAAGCGCAGAAATCCGGTATCCTGGTTCCAATGGGCAAAATGGCTCGCCATCACATCCGGATTCTCAGATGTCAGGCGCACCAACTCACCATGCAACAGATCGTTAGGCATTGTCTACACTCTCTTTCACTGCAGCCGACCATTCCTGCTGCAGTAACCCGAGATGAATCACATCCCACGTCTGGCCATCGCGCGTGATGGCTTTACGCCGGCGGACCTCATCCACGAAGCCGTGTTTCTTGAAGAACCTCAGAGCACCTGGATTGTCTTCGACCACCACAGCCGACAGGCGGTAGAGATTCAGCTCATTGAAGGCCATGTAGAGCATTTGCTGTAGAGCTTCACTTCCGTAGCCTTTACCTCGCTCAGCTGCATCACCAATGGCGATCTTGAGGTTACCCGTGCCATGGTTCCACTCGATCCACTCAATGCGGATATAGCCCAGCAGCCTGCCATCCTCCTTGCTACGGATGGTGAAATGGAAGAGATTCTTGGCTTCCTCCACCTCTTTCTCGATGGCCTCATATTTCTTTTTTATCTGCGCCACCGATTGAGGCATGGCAGGCTTGCGGCTCAGAGCCCTGGAAAGCGTCAGGTCGTGCGTCCAGCGTGCTTCCACTTCCGGGTCATGTTCATGGTCAATGGGTGCCAGGCGGATCAATTTACCTTCAAAAAGTTGTCTGTCGATGCTCATTATGCAGTCCTTTCATGTCAATGCGGAACCAGGCATATATGCCAGTCCAGTCATTTGTCTGTCAATGTCGTTTTATAACAATATGCGCCCTGAGCCGGAGATATCGCTCGCATACGCGATGAACGATGCCAGCATATTCCAGGCCTTGCGAAGCAATCTCCTCATTGAAGAGCTGAGATTGCTTCGTCGTAGGATGCGCTCCTCGTATTTGCAATCTCTGTTGTGCGACATTCTTTCCTTCCTGTTCATCATCCACTGCCAGCTGGTTGCTAACCAGCCTGGTGGGTATCCTTGGTAAGTTGGGTTGCCCATAAAAACCCAACGAATTTTCTCGATCCAGATCTCCTCCAAAACTGCAAATCATCAGTAGTTTTGTTGGAGGTGGGAGAGCCCTGGTTTTTCCTGCCCCCAGGCTGGTTCTTCCTGGGTTTAGAGGGAAAGCCATGCTACTCCTCATCTTCGTCACTCACCAGCTTGTTCCCGGTCAGCTCCAGGAACACATCCTCCAGCGTCGGCTCGTGCCCATTGCGCGGGATCATCCGCTTGAGTGCTTCAGGTGTGTCCAGTGCCACAATCTTGCCGTCATCCACGATGGCGATGCGCTGGCAGAGTGCTTCAGCTTCGCTCATGTCATGCGTGGTGAGCAAAATCGTCGTGCCGTGCTGCTCGTTCAGCTCCCGGATCACCGCCTGCACCTCGCGCTTGGAGCGGGGGTCAAGCCCGGTGGTCGGCTCATCCAGCAGCAGGAGCTTCGGTGTGGAAAGCAACGCACGGGCAATTGCCACCTTCTGCTGCATGCCACGCGACATCTCCTCCATCGGTGACACGATCGTGCGTCTATCCAGGCCCAGGCGGGTGAGGATCTCCAGCACTCTGCGACGTGTCTCCCCGCCTTCCATCCCATACAGGCGTGCCCCGTATAACAGGTTCTCCATGGGTGAGAGCTTCTTGAAGAAGCTGGCTTCCACCGAAACACGGTTGATGATCCGCTGGACCTGCATTGATTGGCTCACCACGTCGTGCCCGAAGACCGTGATTGAGCCTGCGTCAGGCAGCAGCAGCGTGGCGATCAGGCGGATCAACGTGGATTTACCCGAACCGTTCGGTCCCAGCACGCCGAAGATCTCAGCCTCATGTACCGAGAAGGAGACATGATCCAGCGCCACCTTGAGCGTCTTGCCAGCCTCTGCCTGGGAGCTATTGCGCTTCCACACCGGGTGGCTGACTTTACCGAACTTTTTGTATGCATCCTTTACCTGTATCGCCTCGTACATTTCATACTCCTATCTTGTTGCTGTGAAGCATCATTCGTGATGGTGCTAATTTTATAAATCTTTATGAGATGCCTCACCCATCCAATAAAAAAAACCGGTCACGGAAGTGGTCCCCGTGACCGGCTAAATCCAATACACCCAAAAAAACAAAACGACCACGGGGCTTGGAGCACACCGTGGTCGATAGGTTTACAAAGACTACCTAACGAGCTATAGGCGCGCTCCGCGAAGGTACGGCAGATCCGCTGCCAGCGGCGACTGCACGCACATCACAGGTTTGCTTGATAAGATCGAACATCTTCGCGCCTTTCCTTTCATTAGAATAAGATTAACAACCTTTGAAGTTTACCATTACCAGCTTAATATCGTCAAGGGTTAAATTTTATCTTGTTATATCTATAATCTGTCAAATACAAATATTCAAGAATAGTTTGCGAAATACAACGAGATCTTTACTCCTATGTTGACTAAATGAGAAAGTCGTAGAAAACCGGAAATGATTCTGTAATAAGCATTTTTCCAAGTGATATAAATAAAAGGCATTCTGGAATAGAATTATTATTTTTTTGAAATTTTTATCTCGCCCCAATACCACTCATCACCCAGCTGACTGCGATTGTCAGTCTTGTACGCATCGATATTGTTTGCAATGTACCATACTGTAGAAAGCAGGTAGGTTCCTGATGGAAAGTTTTCTGGTATTCTGATATCAAATGTTTCAATTATTGTCTCATCCTTCTTCCAATCAATCGCTGGATAAATGATTTCTGTTGGTATATGGATAACCCGGAAGTTAGATATTTCCTGCCTATTAAGTTGATTTCTAAATCTGGTAATTGCAAATACAGGTCCAATTTCTTGTAAGTTACCAACTAGATTCCAAGTAAATTTCATTGTATACACATTATTATCCTTCTGAACTATTGTTGCATCAATTGCTCCGATTAAATCAGAGTACGTATGGAGAAGTTTAGCATTCTTACCTATTTGGTCGTTCTCTATAGTTTGATCTAAATTATCAGAATTATGATCTCGCACGAAAAATAACAAACCATCTTGAACGTTCAACAATGAGTAATCCGGACGGTTTAGCAATGCTTGAATATATTGTGCATCGTGAAGTACTCCACCAGTGAAACCACCAGGCACAGGTACCGCATAATCAAACAAACCGTCTGCAATTGCTATATTAAAATCTCGCGAGTTAATATCGAAATAATCTAACACATATAATGTATGGCGATTTGTCAAATGAGGTGCCAAAGCCCAACTAACTGCTAATGACTCATCAGGTCGATTATAAGAACTTAATAATTCATCTTTCATTCTATCCCGTGGTATTACCCCATAACGAAGAGAATCAATTCCCTTCCCGGGTTGCCTTGACCAAAACAAAGGATTCAAAGGCGTGTCAACGATTGTGATATTCAAAATAAATGTCATCAGAAGAGATAATTGAATCATCTTCTCTGGTTTGTAAAAGATAGAAATTTTACCCAGCGCTTGATCCTTATTCTGTAATTTACTTACCCCTTTAACAGCAGAGTATATAAGAAATGGAACTGCTAATGCATAATGATGAAACAAATATGTATATTGGATACCATTTGATAATAGTGATGGTACCGCTGTTACTGCAGCTGGAATCAACCAAATCAGGGAATGACAACTCAGCCAGATTACTGGTGCTAAGATTAGAAACAGCACACCTATCCGCTGGGCTGACGAATTTACCAATCCATTTATTAGTTCACTAAAATAATAAGTTACATAACCAAAAGGCGATACTGAAGAAGAAAGGGTGAATCCTTCACCAGGTGAAAAAAATGGACGGATAAATAAGAATGTCAAAATTCCCCATGATATAGCTACCAATGCAGTCAAAATTCCAACAATTTTATTGACCCTAGGTCCTTTTCTATTATTATAGATAATTACTAAACCCAAGAAAAAAACCGGAACAGACACATAAAATTTACAGCATAATGCTAGAATGATGAATAGTGCATATGCCTTCCATCGCTGTTGTTCAAGCGAATTTAAAGCAAACAATAATATCGGCATTGCAAGAGTATCACCATGGAAATCAAATAAAACAGCTGTTTGCGCAACTGGATATAAAAGATACATGAATACGAAAGCTAGTGCATAAGCTGGCCTGTTTATATTTCTAATTGCAATTTGATAGACAGGAATAGCCCCAATGGCGAAAAGGAAAGACTGAAAAAAAAGCAATGTAGGAGGTTGTGGATAGATTGCATAAATCGGGCTTATTAATAAATATATCAACTCAACATGCAATCCAAGTCGACTCAATTGCCCATTATTTATCGTAAATTCCAGAGGACGACCATGGAATACACTCCAAATCGATTGAGCCATGTTTCCTAAATCGAACATGCTGTTATTGTATCCGTGATAAATTTGGCTACTTAGAACCCCTAATAACAGCCCAAAAATAATTATTCCTGCATAAAGAACTAATTTAGGCCAAATTAAAGAAATTTGAAGATGATTTATGTAATTCCTGTCTCGAAATTTATTATTTATTTTTATCAAGCTTGCCTCATTATCGCTTATCATTTGAAAATAACTTTTTGGTCGACTAATTTGTTCGTGGTTGTAAGAAATTCAAACGCGAGACTTGTGCTTGCCGCTGTTATCTTCATTGCCCCATACTCAGAGTTATACCTCACCTGGCTACCATCCAGGACCTCTTCGAAATCATACCTGCCACCGCTGCCCAATCCATTCACAATATATGGCAGGCCGTCCTGCTCCAGACGTTCATAGGTGTGGTCATGACCTGACAATACCGCGTCTGCACCCCATTCTTTATAGGGCCAGCGTGCCCAATCCGTTGAGCCGTGCATTCCCGACGAATAAGGCGGGTAGTGCATGTAAACGATATTCCATGGTGAAGTAGATGCAGCCAGGCTAGCTTTCAGCCACTCTGCTTGCGTAGAGGTAGCACCTACCCCGTCTGGTTCGAGCTCGTAGTTATTGAGCGCGAACAGGTGGACAGGCCCGCAGATAAAGTCATAATAGCGTTCGTTCCCAGGTAAGGTGAAGTAGTCAAAATATGGCCGGGCATTATCGGTGTACCAATCGTGATTCCCCATGGTCGGGAAGAAGCGGTTCACATCGGCCCCCGCACCATAGCTGCCAGTATACGGGTAGATGTAAGCATGGAAGAACTGCCCGACGTTTTGATCGAGCGTGTCTGCCGCGCCATCTGGATAATTATTATCCCCTACCGTGATGATGAAGTCGGGCTGCCAGCCCAAGACCAGGTCAGCTACTTTGCCCTCATCCCGATGCCCTGTACCGTAATCTCCAATCACAGCAAATACCACTGGAGAAACATAAGTAGTTGTAGGTTCGGGGGTAGCGGTGATGACTTGTGCTGTGGCTGCGGCTTTTGGGGTGAGGGTCGGCGCTAGCGTCGCCGGCATGGTTAGGAATTCCACAGGCAGGGTAGGCGTTGGCGAGCCAGGCACAACCTCGATGGCTATCGGATTAACCTGGGTTGAAGGTAAGGTTGTCACACCCCCAGTCAACCCGCATGCTTGCAAGAGGATCATTAGCAGGCAGACTGGCAGGCAGGCCATCAATTGTAGCAAAAATGATCCGTGCTTACCTGGTGTTGCTGTCAGGTCTTTGGGCTTCATTTCAGCATTAAGATGCTGCCACTGTCATCCACCAGGTAGATTTCCCCGTTTTCATCGACTCCGAAGGAAGAGATATTCCTGCCGGTATCAAATAGCTGGTTGTTCAGCCAGGTGCCATCCGGCAGGTGAAGCAAGCCCCATACCCTACCGGAGCCATAATCGCCATACAGGTACACACCCTGCCACGCAGGAAGGTCGTTCCCCCGGTACACATAACCACCGATCACGGCATTACCCTGGTCATGGCTGTATTCAGCAACCGGTATGACGAATTCCGCCCCGGCAGGCGGCGAGCCTCGGTAAGGGTGCGAGCCTTCAAAATAGCTCCAACCAAAATTCGCTCCACTCGGGCTGCCGGCCGGCAGGTAGTCGATCTCCTCCCAGGCGTCCTGCCCGACGTCTGCAATATACAGGTCACCAGTTAGCTTGTCAAAGGAAAACCGCCAGGGGTTACGCAACCCGTAGGCCCAAATCTCCCATAAGCCGCCACCATCAACGAAAGGATTATCCGATGGGACTGCATATGGCTCGCCGTGATCAACATCGATACGCAGGATTTTTCCCAGCAGAGTTTGTAAGGATTGGCCATTTAAAAGCGGGTCACCCTCTGAACCGCCATCGCCCATTCCAACGTACAGGTATCCATCCGGGCCGAACTGCAGCTGCCCGCCTTTATGGTTTTGGAAAGGTTGTTCGATGTGCAGGATGCGTATCTCGCTACCCGGGTCAGCCTGGTCAGGGCTGTCTGCCGAAACGTTATAGCGGGCAACAACGGTATAAATTGTGCTACCCACCTTCTCGGTATAGTCAACGTAGAAGTAGCCATTCTCGGCGAATTTCGGATGAAAAGTTAATCCGAGCAGGCCCTTTTCGCCACAACAGTTTACCTTTTGGGTCAGATCCAGGAACGGGACAGGTAAAAGCTTCCCATCTATGAATATGCGGATCAAACCGGTTTGTTCAACAATGAATAATCGACCCAAGCCATCGCCAGCATTGACCAGGCCTTCAGGGTTATCCAGACCATCCACCACCACCTGCCAGGAATACCCAGATGGATCAGGCAGCTCGACTACGGTGACCGGCGTAGAGGTGGGTATGGGCAGCGTGACGGTAAGGGTTGAAGATACCGATATCGTGGGGGTGATGGTCGGACGAGGTGTCCGCGAGGCTGAAAGTGTCGGAGTGGGTACGCGAATGAACCGACCAGGTGTGGGTGTATTGGTGGGGACGGGTGTCTTAGGCGCTTGGGCACATCCAACCAGGAGGAACGCTAAAACGGCACAAATTAATCTGGCGAGGCGGCTCATTTCGCCTCCGGGTCACCATCCACAATCTCCCCGTCAATGACCTCACCGTGAGTCTCGGGTTGGTATGTTTCCTGATAGCTGTCCATCACCTTGCGCGTGGCGTTCAAAGCATCCAGATGTTCCTGCACCACATTGGGCGGGCAAAGCTCAACAAATAAGTATGAAGCCAGCCAGATGACCATGGCATCATCGATCGGTCCGGGCACATCCAATGGCCACAGGAGGTAGACTACTGACCCAATGGGCATCAATTTCAGTAAAAAATTCACCCGTGGATCCGTCAGGAGGCGCAGGATGAGCTTGATCCGCAACGTCAATCCCTGCAAGACCCCATCACTTTGTGGGTAAATGATTTTTCGATTGGATTTTTCAGACATTTTCGTTCTCCAAATACCTGCCATTTAATTATACGTACCGGTTAAGAATTGGTTCCCTCCACCCCATATACCAATCTAGAAGGTCGCCGTTTTTTGACAATTTTACCAGCCCCTGCCTATGCTTCGTCTGCCGGAGGTGCTGTCTGTCCATAATCCAGGATCTCATAACCCTGCGGGCCTGAATCCTTGGAAATGATGCCTTTCTCTTGCATGGCTTCCACCAGGCGGGAGGCGCGCGTGTACCCGATGCGTAAACGTCTTTGCAGCATGGATACCGAGGCCCGCCCCTGGCGCCGGGCCAGGTCGATTGATTCATCCAGCAAGGGATCCTCTTCTTCCTGCGATTGCATATCATCCCATAATGGCATTTGGGTCAGTGGGATTCCGGCCGGGGGCAGGTCAGGGATGCCACCTGCGGCGGTTGCGAGAGGTGCACGCTCGGGAAGAAAGCTTTGCCAATAGGTCACCAGGCTGAGGATTTCGCTATCAGAAACGTAGGTACCCTGCAAACGTAATGGTGCGGGTGCATCCGGCGCCTGGAAAAGCATGTCACCCCGCCCCAGCAGCCTTTCAGCGCCAGGTTGATCGAGGATCACACGACTGTCGGTATTGGAAGCCACGGCGAAGGCAATGCGGGCTGGGAAGTTGGCCTTGATAATGCCGGTCACTACCTCTACCGACGGGCGTTGAGTAGCCAACACGAGGTGGATACCGGTAGCACGCGAGAGCTGCGCCAGGCGCGTGATGGCACTTTGGGTTTCATCGGGTGCCAGCATCATCAGGTCCGCCAGCTCATCGATAAACACCACCAGCTTGGACAGCTTCTTATCCTTACCATCTGGGTGGCTATCCATGCGCGCATTATACTCGCTGATATTGCGGGTACCTGCCTGGGCCAGTTTGTGATAACGCATATCCATCTCGCGCAGCACCCACTGCAACACTCCCACCACTTTCTCCGTCTCAACCACCACGGGTGCAAGCAGGTGGGGGATGCCGTTATAGTTGGTAAGCTCAACCCGCTTCGGGTCAACCATGATCAGCCGCAGGTCATCGGGCGTGTTATTCAGGAGCAGGCAGCAGATGAGCGAGTTCACGCACACTGATTTACCCGAGCCAGTTTGGCCGGCAATCAACAGGTGTGGCATGGCTGCCAGATCGGCTGCCACGACATTCCCGGCTACATCCTGCCCCAGGGCAAAGCGCAGCGAGGATTTTAGGCGCTTGAATGCGTCGCTTTCAACCACATCGCGTAGATTCACCACATCGATGTGCTCGTTCGGCACTTCGATGCCGATATAACCTTTGCCTGGGACGGGCGCTTCCACGCGGATGGTGCGAGCGGAAAGCGCTAAAGCCAGGTCATCCGCCAGCGAAGCTATTTTGGCCACCCGTACGCGCGTCCTTGAGCCGCGCGTTTCGATAAAATCAGGCTCGACCCCAAATTGGGTAATGGTCGGTCCCCGGTTGATTTCTACCACATTCACCGGTGCACCTAATACCCGCAGGGTTTCTTCGATCACCCGGGCGCGTTGCCGGTCGACATCGTCATCATAAACGGTCTCGTTGCCCTTTTCCAAAATCCGGTCGATGGGCGGCAGTGCCCACGGGCGAGGCTGGTTGGGATTTACCATTAAATGAGCTGCCCCTCCTGTATCAGTAGCAGGTCCAGCCCCCATATCAGGCCAGTTCGCAGGTGGAGCAGGTTGGCTGAGACTGGCTGCACTCGTTGCAGGTTTCCCATGGTTCCGGCGTTCATCCAACCAATCCTGGAGGTTGTCCTGGATGCGTTCCACAAGCGGTGGCGCCCAGCGGAATAAGTCCACTGCAGCTACATCGAGGATGAGGATCCAGGCAATGATCAGCCAGGCAAGCAGGGTCACTGCCATGCCCGCCCAACCCAGGCCAACATATAGCGGGGTATAAATGAATGCCCCCACATAGCCCCCGCCCCCTTTACTGGCTGCCAGGGCATAGGCATCCTGGGTAAAGGTGAAGAAGTGCATCCAGCCCAGGATATCAAGGAAAAGCAGGACCACGCCAATAATTCGCTCGAAGGCAAAGTGAGGCACACGCTCAAAACTACGCAGCACCAGCCACAAGCCCACAACGAATAAAGCAGCGGGGAAAAGATATGCTCCCCAGCCAAACGCCATACCAAGGATACTTAACCAGCCAGCAGTTGCCTTATTGTGGCTGGCTGAGAGCAGGCTCAACAGGGTGAGCAAGCCGATAAACAGCAGCACAATGCCCACCAGGTCAAGCTTACGGTCAAGCGACATGCCGGGTGAAGCCGAAGCCGCCTCCGTGGATGGCCTGCCTCTGGATTTTGAAGCTCCCCGGTGAAAGAGCGCCCCAAGCATGGCCAGGATTCCCACTGAAGCGCCCCGGCTGCTATGACTGCTTGCTGCTGTCTTACTACCCTTGCGGGTGGAAGTACGGCCTGGCGGCCGCCCTCGCCGAGCCGGAGTGCGGGTACTCGAAACCCTGCGACTTGTCTTGGCATACTGGCGGGATGGTGCTGCAGCACTCTTTTTTCTTGGCGAAGTCTTGGCAGAATCGACCATTTCTCTGGCATTATAGCATGAATGGCCAGCCTTCCATCGCAACGGCATTTACCCCGGAAATAAGGTAAAATTCTAGGGCGAGTTTGTAATCATCCCCTTTTTCTGAGGTCATCTTGTTCGAAATCGTCTTCCTTGGCACATCTGCTTCCGCTCCCTCCGTGCACCGCGGCCTATCCAGCCAGGTGGTGATTCATGATGAATTCCGCTTCCTCATCGATTGTGGAGAGGGTACGCAACGGCAAATCCTGCAGTCTGGGCTTGGATTTAAGCGCCTGAACCGTGTGCTGATCACCCACGGTCACCTCGATCACATCCTGGGGCTGGCGGGATTGCTTTCCACATTCATGCGCTGGGAGACGATTGACAAATTGGAGATCTATGGCGGCCAATGGGCCCTCGATCGCATCCATGACCTGATCTACGGGATCGTCCTGCGAGGTACCAAACCTCCCATGGACCTGCAGCTTGTGCAGATCAGCAGCGGGCTGATCTTCGACGAAGACGACTTCACCGTGAAGGCGTTCCCCGTCTGGCACCGGGGTCCGGATTGCTTTGGCTATCTTTTCGAGGAGAAGACCCGCCGCCCGTTCCTGCCCGAGAAGGCTGACGAGCTGGCCATCCCTCCTGGGCCTTGGCGCCGTGACCTGGTTAATGGCGAGTCGGTCACGCTTCCAGATGGCCGGACGATCCAACCCGAACAGGTGCTCGGCCCAGAACGACCGGGCACGCGTATTGCTCATGTGGGCGATGTGGGCCGGGTTGACGAGCTGGTGAATGCCGTCAGGGAAGTGGACGCCTTAATCATCGAAGCCACCTATCTTGAGGAGGAAGCAGAGCTGGCTGATCAATTCGCCCACCTCACTGCCAGCAAGGCTGCCCATCTGGCCAGAGATTCCGGAGTCAAACAACTCATCCTAACCCACATCTCGCGCCGTTATCGCGAGCGTGACGTGCTGGCAGAAGCCCAGTCGATCTTCCCCAATACCAGCGTCGCCAGGGATTTCGACGCGTTCCAGGTGAGGCGCGGCGAATGCTTGAAAACGAACACTATCCAGGAAAGCAGAGACAGCTAACCGAATAGGTCTTCGTAATTAAATAAAAGAAGGCCAAAAGTATACTTCCACCCTCAGCGCGATCGTGGGTAGATAACTTTCTGGCCTTCTCTGTTAGTCGGTTTTTTCTTATACCGTGCTTCCCGTAAAGTTGAAACCCTTGATTTTCAAGGCTGGGACACGAGTACTGATCCCACCAAACTCACCGATCAGCAGATGGGCTGTTTTTCCTACTGCTTCCACATTAGCCAGTGCCTGGACATAGGGCATGGTGTAACGCAGGTTCTTTACTGGATAGGCGATCTCACCATTCTCGATCATGAACACACCGTCACGGGTCATGCCGGTGATGACACATTCCCGTGGGTGCACCAGGCGTGTGTACCAGAAGCGGTTTATGTAAAGACCTTTTTGGGTGGATTGAACCATCTCTTCAACTGTGGCACTACCCGGACCCATGAACAGGTGGGCGGCGATCGGCCCAAAACCACGGAAGGTGATCGGTGTGGCATGCCCGGTGCTGGTTTTACCTTCCTTGGCAGCCGAGTACCGGTCGTAAACTGGCCCGATTACCACGCCTTCTTTAACGATATCCACCTTCTGTTTAGGTACCCCTTCATAATCGAAGGGCAGCGGAGCCCCCGCAGTGTTGCAGCCGTCGTCCCAGATGTTGACCTGTGGGCTCATGACCTGTTGCCCCAGCCGGTCATTCATCCATGAATGGCCTTCCTGGACAGCCTGCGCACCCATCCCATAAAAGTTCAAGCTACTCAGCAGATCATCCGTGGCGTAGTGCTCAAGGATGACGGTATATTCCCCTGGCTCGATCTTGACCGGGTTATGGCCTCTTTCGGCAGTATCAATGGCCCTTTTTCCAAGGGATTCCACATCCAGCTCAGTGATTTTCCAGGCAGACCCTTGGGACCATCCGGAAGAGTCATGGCTCATCACCACTGTTTGGAAGTCCGCGTTGGTCCTCGAGTGATGGGCGAAGACACCTTGCGAATTCGCCACCACAGTATCGCCTGAACCGGTGGTCAGCGCGCCTGAGGCAATCAAGCCCTTTTCAGCTGCCACGTGGCACACGACCCCCACAGCCCTGGCACGTTTTTCAGCCGAATAACTGGCAGTATTGGAATCCCATGAATTCACGTGCTGGTAAGCAGCTGGTTCGGGTAAGCCCGGGTAATTTGGATCTTCAGGGCTGGCCTGGGCATTGGTCTTTGCCCGCCTCACCAATTCGTCCAGGCCAGCCTGGTCAAGGCGGTTCGTGGTGGCTGTACCGATCTTCTTCCCAATTAAGTAACGCAAGCTGACTTCAGCGTCTCGCTCGGCAACATTTTGGTGGATGATATTGTTGGCAAAGCGCGTCAGGGCAGTGTCAAGGGTTAACAATGTCACTTCAGCGGGGTTCCCCTTGCAACGCGCCAAGATCGCCTCGGTAATTTTTCGTGCTTCTTTTTCGTCTATCATGTCATCTCCTGAGGAACGCTGCCTTTATTTCAATACCCCAACCTTCACATTACGGAAGCGTGCCGGTGCTGCTCCATGCCCGGTATGGGCAACCTGAGCTGGCTGGCCTTTCCCACAGTTAGGGGTGCCCCACATTACCCAATGGTCTGAGTTACACACTGCATCGCAGCTATTCCAGAACTCTGGGGTGATCCCAGTGTAGGTGCAGTTACGCAGCAGCCGGCCCATTTTCCCATGCTTGATCTCATAACCGATCTCTGTACCGAACTGGAAGTTGTAACGCTTGTCGTCAATAGACCATGAGCGGTTTGACTCCATGTAAATCCCATCCTCGGTGTCGGCAATCAGGTCATTGAACTTCCAGGTGCCCGGCTCGAGGCTGACGTTGACCATGCGGATGATCGGGATGCGGTTCCATCCCGAGGCACGCATACATGCGTTGGAGGTCCGCCCCAGCTGCGTGGCAGTCTCGCGCGACATCAGATAGCCAACAAACAAACCTTCCTTCACCAGAGGAGACGATTGGGCAGGCACACCTTCGTCATCCCAGCCAAAAGTACCCAAACCGAGTGGGCGTATGCTGTCGGCAGTCAGGTTGACCACCGGCGAACCGTATTTAAAATTACCCAACTTCTCGGTGGTCAGGAAGGACGTGCCTGCATAAGCTGCTTCGCTTCCGTACACCCGGTCCAGCTCGGTGGGATGGCCACATGATTCATGAATCTGCAAGGCTAATTGCGAACCACCCAGGATCAGTGACGTGGTGATATTGGATGGGCAGGGGTCAGCGGTCAGCAACGCCACCGCCTCGCTGGCAATCCGTTCTGCATTTCCAGGCAAGTCCCAGCGCAACAGCTGCTCCCAGCCGCCAGTCACCTGCTGGCGGGCGAAAGCATTGGGATACGACCGCACCTGGATCTCGCTGCCTCCCACGGCAGTCGCGGCGATACCACCCCCGGTTTCCAGGAGGGTCTGATCGGTGAAAGCCCCTTCAGTGTTGGCAAATTGCTTGTGCACCTTGAGCATGGTGGCATGCGACCGGCGCGTGCGTATCCCCTGCACACGGCCCATCTCAGCATCAGCCTTGAGGAGCAAGGCAAGTTTCTCATCCAATGGCACACTAAACGGGTCAATTTTATAAGGCGTCTGGTAAGTCCCCTGGCTGGTCACTTCCGGTCCAAGGCTTACCTTTTCACCACCCACCAGGGATGAAGCCTGGGCGATTTCTAGTGCCTGAGCGGTGATCTGGTCGATTTCTGCACCATCCAGGTTACGGCTCGAAGCAAAGCCCCAGGCGCCATTCACCAACACCCTCACTCCCAGGCCTTCACTCTCGCTAGAAGCCAATTCCTCCACGAGCCCGTCCTTCACCGAGACACTTTCTGAACGGTCATTTACCAGGCGTACATCGGCATATTGTGCTCCCCGCCTGCGAGCCAGGTCGAGGGCACGCATCATTAGCTCTTTCAAATTAACCTCCTGTCTATTATGCGTAATAATCGATTTGATTAACCAAATCGTTGTTCTTTCCAGATATCCGCTTCATTATGATAGCCAGCCTGTTCCCAAAACCCAGGCCGGTCGCGTGGCATGAACTCAAGACTCCGCAGCCATTTTGCCCCCTTCCAAAAATATGGCGTCTTCAGGTCAACCCGGCCAGGAACGTATCCCACCACCCCACGCAAGGGTGCACCGTGTTCTGCGGTCAGCGGTTGACCATTAAAATGGGTTGCCAGCAAGAAGTTCTCTGCCAATACCACTTCGAGGGGCAGGTTCACCGTGAAGCCGTGTTCAGCATGCTGCAGTACGAATTTGGCACTCGGTTTCAACCTGATCAATCCCTGGTCCACGAGATTGCGTACCGAAACACCTTTCCAGGTGGTATCCAGCTTGCTCCAGCGGGTGACGCAGTGGATATCCATAGTCAGGGTAGTGCGGGGCAGCTGATTAAATTCATCCCAGGTCCAGCTTTTTTCTTCCTCAACTTCACCCCAGATGCGAAAATCCCAGGTGGCAGGGTTAAACATTGGCACCGGTCCATAATGCAGCACCGGGAATTTTACTGTTAATGACTGGCCTGGAGGCAGGCGTCCTTCTTTTTTAGTCTGGTCTTCTAATTCTTTACGCTTGAATATACCGTTAAACATAGTCACCTTTAGCACGCAGGTTATAATGCCAGGCTTTCGCCGGGCTTCAGCACGTGAACCTTCACGCCCAGCCGGCTAACACACTCGGCCCATTTTATCGCGTCCTGGGCGATGAGTTCCCAGGTATTATAGTGGACAGGGATGACATGTTTCGGCATGATCAGTTCAACAGCCTTATAAGCATCATCCGGTCCCATGGTGTAGTTATCGCCGATGGGGAGCAATGCGACAGCAATGCCCTCCTGGCCGATCAGCTTCATATCGCTGAATAAACCCGTGTCACCCGTGATGTAGATCTTCTGACCATCTTCAGGTGTGATCAAGAAACCGGCAGGGTTCCCACCATTCGTGCCGTCTGGCAAGCCAGAGCCATGTAATGCGGGGGTGAGCTTGAGATAGCCAAACGGAAAGCTGTGCCCGCCGCCAATATGCTGCCCATGGGTGTTTTGCACGCCCTGTTTCGCTACCCATTCGGCAATCTCGAAGTTGCTCACCACCATCGCCCCGGTGCGTTTAGCAATTGCCACCGCATCTCCTACGTGATCAAAATGCCCATGGGTGATGAGGATGAAGTCGGCGATAGCATCCTGGGCAGAGATGGACACGGCAGGGTTATCGGTGAAGTAGGGATCGACGAGCAGCTTGTAGCCCCCCACCTCCAATCCTAAGGTCGAATGACCGAACCAGGTGATTTTCGTGCTCATTTTTCCTCCTTTAACCTTGTGCTGTTATACCTTATCTTGAAATGATTGAACCTGATTTGTTTGCGGATATTGCGTATTAGGCGATTACCCTGGCAAATGACTTCAATTGTCCAGCTCGCTGGCTTGCCATTTTTCCACACGCTTCCACAATATTGGTCAGTAGTGCTGGTTCCAGACCCAGCAGGAATTCTTCCGCTGAAAGGCGATTGTCAAACATTAGATATGCCTGCTGAAGGTATTGAGAAAGCAATTTTTCTCCGCTTCGCTCATAAATAAACAGGGCAACAGGCGAAGTCTTCAGATCGGTGAAATCTACCAGGCCGCGTCGACCAGAGTGCAGCAATTGAGCAATCGATGGGTTAACATCTCTGTGGACCATTTCTCGACCATCCCTGGGGAGCTGGTTACTGATATCCTGCTGGGTATGACTTTCGTTGTGAATATCTCCCAGGAACAACGCAACCGGTGCATCGCCACCAGATATCTCTGCCAGGGTTTCCAGGATAGCCATGGTCAATAGCTTCACCTCGATGTATCGGCTACTGGTTTGTAAGTTGCTCCGTACCTGTTCAAGTTTCATACCCATTGTTTGCTGATCAGGAATCCCGGCGTAATCGTGATACACGTGCTCAGCTTGAATGGAATGCAGGAACTTCACCATCCCCTGCAATGCCTGGCGGTACTCCCCATATGTGTAATCGCATCCAATCCGTATGGCTGGGTATGCCTCTGGCAGTAATTTCCAGGTAGTCTCCAGGAAACCCGCCGGGTCACTCCCGGCGAAATTCTCGACATCCCGGTTGGCGAAGCGCACGGCACCATGCATGGTCTCTTCGATCTCAGCCTCGGCCATCGGTAAATTAAAGTCGTGGGACACTTTGATAAAGCGTGACTGCAAGCGCTCGAATGGACCGATTCCTTTTTCGTCTCTGGGCCTGAAAGGGATCGTGGTCTCAATATACGCACTGATTTTTAGCAGGATTGGGGCAGTCAGGTTAGCAGATAGCTGGCGTAGCATGACCAGGCAGCTGAGTAATTCGTTGGTGCCAGAATTGAGCGCAACATCCTGCCCTGCTGGCCACCCAAATAGCTCCCTCACCATATGAAAGCCCCGGTCATCGCCAGGGACTGACCCGGTGATCGTGTAGACCGGATTTCCTTTGCCGCGTGGTAAGAGATAATCCTTTAGGGTTTCCCATACCTGATCACTAAAACCTCGATCAACCTGAAAATAAACCACATCATGGAACAATGCTGCCATGGATTGGATGGGGTCATGGAGGTCGCACAGGTTTAGGGCATGCGCGGTGGTATGGAAATATCTTCCTTCCCCCGTCATCGCTTGATATATGAAAGTAGAAAGCCGGGCAATCTCACCAGGAAGCAGGGTAACACCAAGGTCATGGCTGGCTCGTTTGAAAACTTCGTTTAGCTGGTGGATATCATCCTTCATTCCTGATCCAATTCTCCCATCGAGGAAGATGGCATTAAGTATACACCTCGCAGGTGAAAGCAAGCTGAAACCGCTCCCGTCCATCCGGTCTGCTATAATCCATAGTAGATCGATAAATATCGAAAGCAGGAAAAACCTGACCGATATTTCAGGTTGATTTTAATTACCTGATATCCCAAGCAATCTTGAGATTAAGCTTTAGGAGTACACCATGGAATTTTCGGAACTCTTCCATCCGGGCATGACCCGCGAAGATAGCTTTGAGATCATGCTAGAAAACAGCGCCATCCACCTGGGAAGTGGGTCTTCGCGTGTGCTGGCCACGCCCTGGATGATCGCCTTCATGGAAAGGGTATCGCACCGCTTGTTGACCTGCTGCCTGCCGGAGGGCTATTCCAGTGTTGGCACCCACCTGGATGTCCACCACCTGGCACCCACCCCCGTCGGGGCAGTCTTACGCGTCAGGGCGGAAGTGCTCTCCCTGGAAGGATTCAAAGTCAGTTTTTCGATCGAAGCCTGGGATTACCTGGAAAAGGTGGGCGAAGGGAAACATGAACGGGTGATCATTGATGAGGCGCGTTTTTGGCGCCGGGTGGAGAAAAAGATCGCCAGTCTATAACCCTGAGGGAAAACTATCCAGTTTTTGTTCCACCTGCCCGGCGAAGCAAGGCTGCATATACCCCCAACCCAATCCCTGCTAACAGGAATAACCCTCCCAAAATACCCAGCAGCGGGCTTTTCCCAGGCGTCTCCGGGATGATCGCCGTCTGGGCCTCCGTCTCTGAGTTCGCCTGGGCACCAAAAGCGATTTCGGTGGTCTGACCTGCCTCCAGTCGTAAGGTTTGGTTGAGCTCCGTGGTCCGGTTATAGCCTTCGGGGGCAGCCACGCTGATGAGATACTCCCCCTGTAACAGCTGGTCAAAGCATGTATACCCCCGCTCCTGGGGCGTGGGGTTTTGGATATTCGTGGCGATTCCACCGGAGGGAGTCTCAGCCGTCAACGACACGCTCCCCAGACGGTTGCTGATGCTGATCTCGCCTCCCTGGATTGATGGCTCAGTCTCCTGGCGCATCGAATCACCATTGACGTCGTTATAAAGCAACACACAGAGTATCCCCCAACCGGGAGGCGCGGTTGGTGAAGGGGTTACGGGTGCCTGGGTGGGCAAGACACCCGGAATCGCAGTTGGGCCTGAGGGGCCAGCATATCCAATCAGGTAAGACTCGCCCGGGATAATGATATCGTTTTTCAACAATGGGTTCAGCTTGCGGAATTCATCAACGGTTATCCCACTGATGGCTGCGATACGCCAAACGGTATCGTTCTCCTGGGCAATATAGATGATCTTCCCATCCGGTCCAGGGGTGGGCGTGGGGAACACCGTCAGCTGAGCCAAGGGGGCTGCCAGGGTATGGTAGCTCTGGGCGAAGATCAGGAGGATTAGCCCAGCCAGGCTCACGGTAAACAGGAATTTTTTTAACATAACGAAATAGAATTATACATGATTAGGCTTTTTCTTGCCTGAACCCGCTGATGCGGAATCTGACACAACCATCCGGGCAGAGACATTCCATTTCCTGTGAATTACGAGCGCCCAGGTATCTCAGGTCACCCTCGCAACGGATAATTTCCATTAGCGGAAATATCTTTATAAACGATGATGGACAAAATCCTGCCGGTGTGCTGTATTCACATAGGAAGATATCACCTGGCTCTAAGCCTATTCGGCATTCCTCAGCCTTATTCTCCTTGCCCACTTTTAATACTTCGATTTTGAACTGCCAATCTTCTGGATACCATTTTTTCATTTGCGTCTCTCCAGGAATTGGATTCCTGCAATCGCCTGTCATTCAATTCATTATATGCCGAATTTCAGGTCAAACCAATCATCCTCTGAGATATTGGTTTTTTACCATTCAATGAATTGTCGAAAGAGGATATTCCCGTTCTAAACCACGAAATCTTATTGGTTGATATAATATGGGTTAGCAGATCATTGTGAAACCTGTTGCTTTGATAGCATGCTGATACCCGTCTATGCCTACCCGATAATAATAAATAGTGAAAGCTGATCACCTGAATAAAAATATTTCCTAGAACATTAGCAGAAATATAAAAAGAGGAGAGTGTTCCATGCTTTACGGAAGTGCCGGGAAAATTCTACACGTCGACCTTACCAAAGGAAAAATTAGCATCGAGCAACCAGGTGAGGATTTTTATAAGACCTACATTGGCGGCAGTGCTATGGGGATTTATTACCTTTATAAAAATACCCCAGCGGGTGCCGACCCTTTGGGGCCTGAGAACACTCTGGCCTTCATGATCTCACCTACCACAGGGGTCTCAATCAGCGGGCAAAGTCGCATGAATGTCACTGCCAAGAGCCCAGAGACCGGGTTGATCGGTGACAGCCAGGTGGGTGGGTTCTTCCCCGCAGAATTAAAATTCACCGGCTTTGATGGTGTGGTGTTCACGGGTAAATCTCCCAAGCCAGTCTATCTGTGGATCCACGATAATGAGGCAGAGCTGCGTGATGCATCCCACCTGTGGGGAAAAATCACCGGCGAAGTGCAGAGGACCATCCGAGATGAGCTTGGCGATGCCAAGATCGAAGTAGCGCAGATCGGGCCGGCAGGTGAAAAATTGGTACGCTTTGCCGCTATCATGAACATGTGCAACCGCGCCAATGGCCGCACCGGCATGGGCGCAGTGATGGGCAGCAAGAATCTCAAAGCCATCGCCGTGCGCGGCCATCAGAAAGTAAAAACCGCCGACCCAGCAGCTATCACCAAACTCGCACGCCTGGGCCCTAAGCGCGTCCAGGATATCCCCGACATGAAAGGCTTGCAAGACTTCGGCACTGCCTCCGTCTTGAATTACCAGAATTCAGTGGGAGGCTTGCCGACCCGCAACTATTCCAGCGGATTTTTCGAGCCCGCGGAAGATATCTCTGGTGAGCACATGTCTGAAACGATATTAACAAAGAATGACACCTGCTATGCCTGTGTGGTGCGTTGCAAGCGGGTGGTGCAGACCCAATATAAGGATCAACCTTTCGATCCGCTTTATGGTGGCCCTGAGTATGAAACCCTGTCCACCATGGGGTCGTATTGCGGGATAAGCGATCTCAATGCCGTCTCCATCGCCCACCAGATCTGCGACCAGTATGGAATGGATACCATCGCCTGCGGAGCAACCATTGCGTTTGCCATGGATTGCTTCGAACATGGCTACCTGACCTTGAAGGACACGGGCGGTATCGACCTGCGTTTTGGCGATGCCGATGCATTGATTGCAATGGTGGGCATGATCGCCCGGCGGGAAGGCCTGGGAGAGCTGCTTGCAAATGGCTCTGCAGCAGCGGCGAAGAAAATCGGCAAGGGAGCTGAAGACCTGGTCGTGGCTATCAAGAGCCATGAACTACCGGCTCATATGCCGCAGGTGAAACGCAGCCTGGCGTTGATCTATGCAGTCAATCCCTTTGGGGCGGACCACCAATCGTCTGAGCATGATCCTGGCTATACACCCGATACAGCCTCCTATAACCTGGAACGGATGTCGGAAGTTGGACTGACCCACCCCATGTCTGACCGGGTGCTGGACAGGGAGAAAGTCAATATGGCGCTGACTACGGAGCTGAACTACTGCTTCATGGATACGGCCACATTGTGCCAGTTCGTATTTGGACCTGCCTGGCAGGTGTATGGCCCTAATGAGGAAGCGGAGCTTATGCGGGCCACGACTGGCTGGGATTGGTCTGTCGCCGACGTGCAGAAAGTTGGGGAGCGGCGCTTGAACATGATGCGAGCTTTTAATGCCCGTGAAGGGGCTGGTCGTGAGATGGATACACTGCCCAAGAAGATATTTGATGAACCGCTCAAGGGCGGTGCATCCGATGGCCTGACCGTTACCCGCCAGGAGCTTGAAGAAGCGCTGGATATTTACTATGAGATGTGCGGTTGGGATGTGACCAGCGGGAAACCAACCCAAGCCAAGCTGGAAGAATTGGGCCTTGGCTGGATGGTTTGATAACTGAAGCTTGAGTATATCAACAAGCCCGTAGGGACTAGTCAATTCAAAAGATAATGT